>JACMLC010000002.1 GCA_014379795.1 Pyrinomonadaceae bacterium | reverse complement strand
GGATGACGATTCGCCAAGACCCAACCGGCGACGCCTTCGCCGGGCATCACCCTGCGCCCGACGAGCGATGCAGCGTGTGGCCCAGCCCCGTGCGTGATCTCGTAATTACCGCTCTCGGCGTCGGCCAGCGTGACGGCGCAGGTGTCGTAAGAGATAAAGGAAGAAAGTTTCTCAAGAAAGGATACCGCAATCTCATCGCGGCTTCGCATGCTTTGAAGCGACTGCACCAAGCCATAAAGAGCGCGCAGCTCATCCAGCGCAAATTCTTCTTTTGCCGCTCCCGCATCAATCGCGACAACTTCCGCAAAGCCCGTCGCCGGAGCGACCTCGCGCGCCGCTTCCGAAAGCTGCTCGGCAGGCTCTATGCCAAAGGTCGGCGCAGCCTTGTGCGCCCTGATCTCCGCTTCAAATTCGGGTAAGTGTGTGATAAACGTGCCGACTACTTGAGGATCATAAAGGCTGCCGCTGTTGTTCATAATAAATTCTATGGCCTCTTCGCGTGTCATGCCCTTGCGATATTGACGGTCTTCGCGCACGGCGTCGAAGCAATCCACGACCGACAGAATCCGCGCCGTCAAGGGGATGTCCTCGGCAGACAATCCGTCCGGGTAGCCTTTGCCGTCCCAACGCTCGTGATGATGCCTGACCACAGGCACGACCGGATATGGAAACTCCACGCGTCCTAAAATCTGTGCGCCCGCGATGGTGTGCATCTTCATCTTCTCGAACTCGGCGGCGGTGAGCTTGCCGGGTTTGTTCAAGATATAGTCAGGGACAGCGATCTTGCCGATGTCGTGCAGGAGCGCGCCCGCGCGCAACGCATCAACTTCGGAGTCGGAGCAGCCTAAGAGACGCGCGACTCCGGCGGAATAAATCTGAACTCTCAGGACGTGCTCGTGTGTGACTTCGTCTTTGGCGTTGATGGCGACGGCGAGAGCTTCGATGGTCTCGCGGTGGCCTTTATCCATGATGCTGATGCGCTGGTCAACGCTGTTGCGATATTGCCTGTGGCCTAAGTAGATGGCGAGAAAGATCGGCGCGCCGATGATCGCCGTAATCAGCAGGTCATATTGGAGCGCAAAGAAAATCAGTGTGGCCGCCGTGCCGGTCGGGAGAAACATCGGCGCGACCCACAGGAAATTTTCCTTCCACGTTTTCAGAATCGGATGGTCATAACGCAGCGCAATCACGGTCGAGACCAGCCACATGTTGACGATGTTGTGAATCAGGCTCGCGATCAACAGCGAGATGGCCACCGCCAGCAAAGAGTGCTTGGTTCCCGTCTGCGTTTCGCCGAAACCGTAATTGAGAATTGCCTGAAGCGCGAAAGCGGCGGCTGTCGTCGCCAGAGCCATCATGCCCGAAGAGAAAAGCTCGCGCACGATGTCTGTCTGTTTGACGCGGTGTATGCGCCACGAAGAGGTATAGCCTTCGATGCCGTGAACGAAGATGGCTGCCATCGGGTTAAACCACACAGCGACCAGCAGCACTATGGAATCCACCAGCGTAAAGGTAAACCTGTCGTTCGTAAATCTCATGCCTTCGGGCAGCTTGAAGGTATGAGAGAACATGCCGACCGCGATGGTGAGCGGCACGAGCGCGGCGATGATTGATAACTGGCGGACGGTAAAGCTGAAAGGCAGGCTAATAGCAGCGGCGAGCCAGACAGAGATGCCTATCACGCTCACGACAATCTGAAACACGCGGCTTTTTTTGCTGAATTTACTTTTAGCCATTATCCGCACCCTCTGACCTACATGAAGCGACGGGTCATAAAGCTCCCAAGTCCTTGTTCAAATTTTTAATCTCAAAGAAAGCGATGGAGGATTAACGTCCGGGGGCTTCAGACAAGGCCGGTCAGCCTCCTCAAAAAGCAGACCGCCGGTCATTTCATTATCAACCCTCGTGCCGCACTTTTTGTGGGGCTAAGTTGTTGAAAACATTAGGCTGTAGGGAGGTGTGCAAAATAAAAACTCGTCTCTTTGACCGGTTGACTTGACAGTCATCGGTCAAACAGACGAGTTGGAGAGAGCTGACCGGTAAATCGGGCTTTACGGTGGGGCTGGCATTGAGGTTGTCATCGTAGAGAAATCAGCAGTGAAAAAAAGGCCAGCCATGTGACAAGCGGCGACCTTTTGATGCTTTTCATCCAAACCTCTTTTGTTCGCTCCTCGGCGAGGGATGCGAGGCGAAACCGAAATGCCGAGTTTCAATTCTGTTTCTCCTGCAAGAAAATCGTGTTGTAGTAACTGCGTAGTTGATACCCTGCCTTGCGATACAGGGCGATGGCTGCTTCGTTTTGCTCATTGACGAGCAAAGAAATCGAGACGGCGCGCGACAGCAGGACGCGCCCCATCTTCATCAAACAGCGCGAGCCATAGTTCTTGCCGCGCTCATCCGGATTGACGTAAACGCCTTCGAGATAAATGACATCGGGCGTGTCGGAAACGATGTCTGCTTTGAAAATGAGCTTTCCGTTTTCAATCAAGACCCAGACGCGCTCCTGCTCGATGCGGCGCGCGGTGCGCAGGCGAAAGCCAATCGGGTCTGTCTCCAAAGGATTGATTCCGATCTCTTCATAGGCCAGCGCGGCGTGCGCCGAGACGACGTGTCCCAGATCATCCAGCGTGGCCGGGCGCAAGGCAGCCATGTCCGCAAAAATGTCAACCGGCCAGCGTTGCTCCAACAACAGCTCGCGACAGACCGTGCGCGGCGTGCGCCCGGATTCTGAAAAATGCTGCCAGAACTTTTCGATCTTCGACTCTTCGCCCATGATGAGGCGCGCTCTCTCGTCCTGCCGTGCGAGGCGTGCAAAGGCCGCCATCGCTTCATCGCATCTGGCTTCGACCAGCGTGGCATGGCCGATCAGGGCGACGCCTTCAAGCTCGCCCTCGTCATTGCGACAGCCATAAAAAGTTCCGCGATTGAAAGGGCTGACGATTCCGTTATCACTGATGAAACCGGCCATAAAGACCGTATGAATCGGACGCGCTGAGAGAAATTCCAAAACCTCTGCTTCGTCTTCGCCCGCGAGCGGAGAGACCGTCAGCGGGTTATCAGCAGTATCGGGCGGGGAAAGCGCCGGAGCCAGCTTGTCTTGAAGAGTTAAAAGTGTCATGGCCTTAATCTGGGTCTTGAGTCGGAGAAATTTGAGCAATGCAGGAGCGCAAGCGAGAGATTTTTTGCGCTCCTGCAAACAGAGCTTATCGTCTTTATCACCAGGGCAGCTCAGTCATCGAAGGCGTATCGTCGCCATTCAAGAGCGATGACATCGCTTCTGTCACGGCATCGCTTAAAAGCACACCGTCACCCATCAGTATGCCGTCGCTAATCAGCACACCGTCACTAATCAGCACGCCGTCAGCTAAAGTCCTGTGATCCGACAGCAGCACGCCCGTCGGTAGGATGCAAACGCCGTCTGAGAGCAGCACGCCGTCGTTCCTGAGTATGTGGTCGCTCAGCAGCACGCCATCGCTCATCAGGATACCGTTGCGGCTCAGCACTGTGTCGCTCAGCAGCACGCCGTCCGAGAGAATAATGCCCGTGCGATAAACGCCTTGAAATTGAGTAATCAGTTGAGTCCCGGTGACAAAGGTATGACCCATAATTATTCCCTGTCCCCAGGTGATGGTCTGATTGGCAATTCTGGAGGTCGGAGTCGGAGCAGTCGTCGTGGTCAAAAGCGGCTCGCCGACAAGCGTGGTGGCCGTCAAATTCTGGCGCACCAGCTTGGCGAGCCTGACCGCGCCTTCGATGTTGAGACTGCCTGCGCCCTGCTCCAAAGTGTTCGCGCCGATGACGGGCTGCGCCGTGTACATCAAAATCATCTTGACCATGTTCGGCGTCAGCTTCGGATTGGCTTGCATTAACAACGCAGCCGCACCGGCCACGATAGGCGTTGCCATCGAAGTTCCGCTCAGGGTCATGAACTGTTTCCTAGGGTCAGTCACAGGAGAGTTAATGTGCAATTGCGGATTGGCTTCGACCAGAGCGTTTTTCACATAAACGCCGGAGCTGTTCTTGACCCGCGATTCGGCGGCGATCAGCTTGTTGCCGGGGGCAACCAGATCAGGCTTAATGAGATTGTCATAGTGCTTGACGCCAAGCTCGTCCGTGTAATAGCTGCGAGTCGGCCCGCGTGAGCTGAAAGACGCAATCGTGTCATCCGAGCGCACGTCTGTGCCGAGCGTATTGGTCGCTCCGACAGTGATTGCCGAAGGCTCGTTGCCGGGCGAGTGGATGTGGCCGTAGGCTTTTTGCCCGTCTGCCGTTTTGCCGTTGTTACCGGCGGCGGCGACGACGACGATGCCCGCGTCAACCAGACGGCGGACGGCGCGGCACAAGGGGTCGTTGATATAAGTGCTGACGGCCAATGTGCCGAGGCTCATGTTGACCACTTTGATGTTGTAGGTCGTGCGGTTCACCAAGAGCCAGTCGAGGGCTTCGAGCAGCTTGGCGACGGAACCTCTGCCGTCTTTATCCAGCACGCGCAGGTTGACAATATCTGCTTTGGGCGCGATGCCGACGAAAAATCCGCTATACGCATCCTTGCTGGCAAGCAGACCGGCGACGTGCGTGCCGTGCCCGTACTTGTCTTCAGTGCCGTAGCCGTCACCGACAAAGTCCTTCTGGTACTTAACTTTATCCATCAGGTCATGCTCTTTGAAGAGACCCGAATCGAGGATAGCGATGCCGATGCCGTCGCCTTCGAGTTGGTGGTTGCTGCCCATAGCGCGCATGGCGTCCGCGCCCGTCGTGTTCTCGACGTGGCCGAACGTCTGCGTGTCTGCATCCAGCGAGATGTAGCGCATCTCGCCGCTCGCTGCCAGCTCGTTGATTGCGTTCAAGGGCAATTCCACAGCCATCGTGCCGAGCTGCGACATCCTGCTGTCAACTTCAACTCCATAACGGTTGAGCATGGAAGTCAGATTGCCGCTCCGAATATCTGCTGCCTGCAAGATGACCTTGACGCGATCCGTGCCGTTGGAATTTTTCAGAGCCTCGCGCAAGTCGGGCGAGACCTTGTCGCCTACATAATCATCGGCGTTGATGCCAGCTTGCATCTTGTCTGCCACGGGCGCGCTCTCGTTCATGCGAACCTGTAGAAAGAAATCTTTGACAGCCTTGTCGCTCTGAAGGTACTGCGCGAAGGCTGCGGTTGAAGTCGCGCCGAGCATCTGAACATCGCTGTTCTCTAAAGCTTTGACAACCGCCTGCGCTGCCGCATCGTTGGCGCGCGTGCCGACGAACTGCTGCAATTCGGGAGCGAAGAGAATCGCTTCGCCATTCATCTGCGCCGCTTCGTCAAGCACTGCTGCGAGGCGCGCGCTGAATTCCGCAGGGGTTTTCAGTCCGGCAAAAAGCGCATCCAGATTCAGGCTAAATAATTGTTTGCCGCGCAAGCTCTGCGGCGCGTCGCCTGCGGCGATACGCAGTGCGAGGGCTTCGGCAACGGCTCTCATGTCCGCAGCGGATTCGCCAATCAGGACTGGATTGCGCTGTGCGCTGCGCGAGAGAATCTGAATCGCGCGAGCGACCTTTGCTTCGTGGCCGGTCTGTGCTTCGAGCCTGCCCAGCCGCGCCAACTCCGTCAGGTTCGACGCATAGCGCGAAAGCATCGGGAGCTTCGACTTCTGGCTGCGCTGCTCTCTGGTGTCTCTGGCTTGTGCGTTGGCGTTACCCGACATGACCATCCCGCTGCACAAAGAAACCAGCAGCGACAGGAAGGTTAGCCATGTCACGAAGGGGGATTGTTTGACGCTTTTCATCTGGAACTCCTACTTGTTTGTCGAGGTTTACTTGCTTGCCACTTTCGTGTGGCCTGACTCGCACGCCGTCGGGACGCGCGCCAACACTTTGGCAACCCCCATGCCGCATCCCGGAAAACGGCAAAAATCAGCGTTTTCCTTAAGCAAAACCGACAATGTGAGAGAATGTGCAGAACCGCGAAGGGTGAATGATTCGGTCAGCCTGAAAGTAATCGGTCAAGCAGATTGACCGCAGAGGCGAGAAGCAGTGAAAAAAAGTAATAGACAGTGAGAGAAGAAAAAGCTAAAAGAAACAGCGAGCAGCCACACGAGAGATTGAGTGATTGACCTGAAAGTTTTATCACATTCAAACATAGTCTCGCTCTCACAACCTCGAACGATAGAGTTGGTGCCGCTTGCACTTACGCTCTTGTACCATCACATCTCTAGCCGTGCAGCGCAGTACAACCAATCATTAGACCGCCTGTAACATTGATGAAAGGAAAATCCTCCATGGTCAAAGCCCCCCGTCGCAAAGTTCTTGAGCAGCCTTTACCAGCGCACGGCATTCTTTATTTCGATCACCTGAATGCCGAGCTTAAAAGTAAACCCTCTGAAACTTTTAAACCGGAAACACAGGCTGTCATTGATGACCTGCTCAAAAAGAGGCACGAGCAACAGGATACTCTGACATGGAATGACCTCTACACATTCGATCTCATCCTGTCACGGCTTTTAACACCGGAGAGATTGGCGCGCGAGGTTTGGAGCTTACGCTCAAGGTATCGTGATGTGGCAGGCTTGCGTGAATATGAAGCTTATCTGGCATCAAAACCCCCTGACCCGGCGGGGCAGGTTGAAGAAAAAGCCCTGCGAGCCGATATTGAATATCTAACGGGCGAAATTTACCTGCGATACGCAATGACCCCGGTTAATCAAATGGTCAGTGATAGCATCTCGAAACGTGTCACCATCGTAATTCTCGTTGGCGTTGTAATAATCGTGCTGTCAGTTTTTCTCAATCAACTGATTACTTCCAAGGGAAAGGAAATAGAAGTTTCGCTTACGTTACTTAATGTTCTGTTTGTCGGGGCGATGGGCGGGCTGTTGAGTATGCAGCAGCGTTATCATAGCGTGTCGCGGGAAGGCGATCCGATTGATAATGTCTCTGAAATGCTGCAAGGCTGGCCGAGACTTTTTCTACCTGTTATTAGTGGCGGACTCTTTGCCACATTGCTTTATATGCTGATCATTGGAGGGCTCCTTGAAGGAGATTTATTCCCCAAGCTCACCAAGACTGCTAGTCCGGATGGAGTTAAGTTTTCAAAACTCTTGGATTATGGCAAACCCATATCAAGCAGCGATTACGCAAAGCTGATTATCTGGTCTTTCCTCGCCGGATTTGCCGAGCGATTTGTCCCCGATACCTTATCCGGTTTTATCTCCAAGAGAGAAACCGAAGGCAGGAGCAGTTCCTGATGACCGTAGCTATAAGCGACAAGCATTATTGATTCCAAGAGGAGGACAGAGCCTATGATAGCTCATTCAACCCGGTTCGCCTCGATAGCATGCCTTTCATCGCGAGAGACGCATAAGATGAAATCAAAGCCACGTTTCTCCGCAGACATACTGGCTGCGATTCGCAGCAGCAAAATTCTTGGGCTTCGTGCCGGAAGTGAGCCGC
>JACMLC010000152.1 GCA_014379795.1 Pyrinomonadaceae bacterium | reverse complement strand
GCTAAGGAACGAGGGTGTGGGGGATAGGGGGTAGGGTGTAGATAAGAGCAATGGTTTTCACTACACCCTACCCCCTATCCCCTTCACCCTCGTTAAAGCCTTTGCGTGAAACCTCTTGCCGCATTATGCTTCCTCTTGAATCAAAAATCCGACCCGGAGCGAACACATGAAAACTTCTCTGACTCAAGAATCAACCGGCGATGTGACCGCGCGCCTGCAAGAAGCCAACGCGGCCTTTGCCCTGAAATATCCCGGCGAGACCGGACGCCGCCAGCCCGTTCACACGGTTTACGGCGGCGCGCATCTCTTCAAAGCGGATTCCGCGCAGAGGCTCGGCCAACTGGCGCGTCGCTCGCTCGAACAGTTCGCGCCGGACTTCGCAGCCTTCGCCAGTGCCATCAACCTGCCTGAGAACCGAGAGCTGGCACAGACCATCTACACGCGCGTCGTTGAGAAGTTGGAGCGCGAGCCGGTCGAAGATTTTCGGATAGATTTTGAGGACGGCTACGGCAATCGCCCGGATGCGGAAGAGGACGGGCACGCAGAGTCTGCCGCGAGCGAAGTTGCGAAAGGTTTACAATCCGGCACGCTCTCGCCCTTCATAGGCATCCGCATCAAGCCTTTTACGGAAGAGCTGCGCGAGCGCAGCATCCGCACGCTAGACATTTTTATCTCGACGATGCTGGATAAAACGGGAGGCGTGATGCCGGACAATTTCGTCGTCACGCTGCCAAAGGTCGTGATTCCAGAACAGGTCGCAGCCCTCGCGGATTTGTACGACATTCTTGAGCGCGAGACGGGACTTGAGGCAGGCACGCTGAAATTTGAATTGATGATCGAGACGACGCAATCCATCATCAACGCGCAGGGGCATTCCAATTTGCCGCTCTTGCTGGATGCTGCGCGCGGGCGTTGCATCGCCGCGCACTTCGGGACATACGATTACACAGCGAGCTGCAACATCACAGCCGCGCACCAGCACATGACGCACAACGCCTGCGATTTCGCGCGCCACATGATGCAGGTCGCATTCGGCGGCACGGGCGTCTGGCTCTCGGACGGCGCGACGAACATCATGCCCGTCGCTCCGCATCGCGCGTCGGAAGGCGCGCAGCTCTCGCCCGAACAAATTGAAGAGAACCGCCGCACGGTGCATCGCGCGTGGCGGCTGCATTACGACCACATCCAGCACTCGCTCGAACACGCGTACTATCAGGGATGGGACTTGCATCCGGCGCAATTGCCGACGCGCTACGCAGCGGTCTATTCGTTCTTCTTACAGAGCCTCGACGCGGCAAGCGAACGGCTCAGAAATTTTGTTGAGAAAGCTGCTAACGCGACTCTGGTCGGAGACGTGTTCGACGATGCGGCGACGGGACAGGGCTTGCTGAACTACTTTCTGCGCGCCATCAACTGCGGAGCCTTGACGGAAGACGAAGCGACGCGCTTGACCAGCCTCACGCTCGCAGAGTTGCGGACAGGCTCTTTCGTGAAAATACTCAAAGGCCGTTCAGCTTAATCACATGCACAGAGGCGGTCGTGGGTGAATTTGAGATTCTGGATAGCCATCAGCAGAAAAGAATCTCCCGCAAAGGCGCAAAGAAGAGATTAAAGCTTTCTTTGCGCCTTTGCGTCTTTGCGGGAATCTGTCTTTTACTTCGCCATCTTTACAAACTGGCCTGCCACCAAAAACTCCTCCTTTTTCTTTCTTGCCCTGTGCCCTTGTGTTACTGTGGCACGCGGATTTGAAGCAAGCATTCGTTAACGGCGTGAGAGTGAACAGAAGTAGCCACACGCCGCTCATCTCTGTCTTTTATTGTGGACACCGTGAGACTCTAATTTTTAATCAGAGTCTCTTTTTCAGCCTAAAAGATCGGACAAACTTTACCTCGTGATTGGCATAAGCATTGCTGCTTGTCAGGCCGTGATTCCCCGTGCCCGACTCAAAGACTCTCCCGTCATCCTTAACTTTGCATTCCAACCGGCAGTCGAAATTAGGAAGGACAACAAATGTTACAGCCCCTCTTGCCGCTCTCTTCGTATGTCTCGCAACTCGCACGCCTCCGCCTACTGCTGACCGCGCTCGCGTTCTTGATCTGTATTCCCGCTGCCGGCTTCGCGCAATCCGCGCTCGACGGCTTTGACCCGCGCCCGGACGCTCCCATACGCGCTATCGTCGTCCAGCCGGACGGCAAGATTCTCATCGGCGGCGAGTTTACCAGTCTCTCGCCGAACGGCGGGACGACGGTGACGCGCAATTACATCGCGCGCCTCAACGCTGACGGCTCGCTAGATACCGGATTCAACGCTGATCCGAACGGCACTGTCTATGCCATCGCGCTTCATCCGAACGGTGATATTCTGATCGGCGGAAGTTTCACTTTTGTCGGGGGTGTAGCCCGTCCACTCCTCGCGCGGCTCAACCCCGTTACAGGAGCACTGGATTCAACTTTCTATGTGTTTTCCGGCACGGCCATCTATACAATTGTGGTTCAACCGGATGGAAAGATTTTAACTGGCGGAACTTTCACGCATTACTTAGCCAGTTTTATCCCTCACCTCATTCGTATCGGCTTGAACGGGCAACTTGATGGTTCTTTCCTTCCCTACCCCAATAATCCTGTCCGAACCATTGCATTGCAGGCGAACGGCAAGATTCTGGTGGGCGGCGACTTCACAGGTTTTATCCCGCCTCCCGGCGGCTTCTCGTTCTATCCGCGCAATTATATCGCACGGCTCAACGCTGTGACGGGCGTGCCGGATTATTACGACCCGAACGCCAACGCCCCTGTTTATACTCTTGCCATACAGAATGACAATGCGATTCTCGCGGGCGGAGCCTTCGGGCTTATCGGCGGGATAAATCGCAACCGTCTCGCGCGCCTGGACCCGCTCACGGGGTTGGTTGATTCGTTTCGCGCCAACGGCGAGATGGATGGAATTGTTTATTCAATCGTCGTGCAACCGGACTGTAAAATTCTGGTGGGAGGCACGTTCCCATTCTCCACTATCCCGCTGGGCGGCCCCGGCGGCGTGGTTCGCCTGCTGCCTGACGGGACGCGCGACCTGTCGTTCAAGCTGAACGTCATTAATGTGTACGCAGTGGCATTACAGCCCGACGGCAAGATAGTTTTCGGCGGCGATTTTACGAATGTCGGTTCTGCCGGTCAGCAGATAACTCCGCGCCTCTGCATCGCACGCTATGAAAACGACGGCACGGTTGACCGGACTCTCAATCTCAACGCGGTCGGGACGCTGATTCAGGCGACGGCCATACAGCCTGATGGCAAGATTCTCATCGGCGGACAGTTCACGGACATACTCGGCGCGCATCGCGATAACATTGCGCGCCTCAATCCTGACGGCACGCTCGACACGACCTTCAATCCGGGCGTGACGGGCAGCGTCAATGCCATCGTCGTCGAAGCGGACGGCAGGATTCTGGTCGGCGGCGGGTACACGAATATCGCCGGACAGATGCGCAACAATCTCGCGCGGCTGGATGCGACGGGCGCGCTCGACATGACTTTCAATCCGAATCCGAATGCCTTCATTATAGCCCTCGTGGAGCAATGGGACGGCGCGATTCTGGCGGGCGGAGCCTTCACGAGTATCGGCGGGCAGATGCGTAACAATCTCGCGCGGCTCGACCATGTGACGGGCGCGGCTGAGATGGCTTTCAATCCGAATCCGAACCCGCAGCCCTTTTCATCTGTCGCAGCCATTGCAGTGCAGAGGGATGGCAAGATTTTAGTGGGTGGCACTTTCACGACCATTGCTAGTCAGATGCTCAATCACATCGTCCGTCTGGACGCGAGCGGCGCGCTTGATGCGGCTTTCGCTCCCGTTCAGAACAACAGCGCAGGGACGGGCGTCACCGTTATCGCGATTCAGGAGAACGGCAAAATTTTAGTCGGCGGCGATTTCACGATGCTCGCCGGGCAGATGCGCAATCGCATGGCGCGGCTCGACTCGACGGGCGCGCTCGACATGGCCTTTAATCCGAACGCGAACAATACTGTCCTCTCCATCGCGGTGCAGGCGGACGGCAAAGTTCTGGCGGGCGGCTCATTTACAAGCATCGGCGGGCAGCCGGTTCGCAACCGCATCGCACGCCTCGATGGAGTGACCGGGGCGGCTGATACGTTCGACCCGAATGCGAACGGCATCGTCCGCGCCCTCATGCTTCAAGCGGATGGCAAACTTTTAGCAGGCGGCTATTTCGCCAATGCAGGCGGTCAGATGCGCAATCTTTTCGCACGGCTCACGAACGACACTCCCGCGCTACAAAGTTTCACAGCAATCAGTAATCCGCTCGCGTTCTTTCAAACCATCTCAACATGGACGCTCGGCGGCGCGAGCCCGCAGCTTTCGCGCGTGACTTTTGAATCCTCTCTGGACGGCGTGAACTATGGTTTTGTTGATCTTAACGTACCGTACAGCGGCAGCAGTTGGGCTCACGGTGTCTTCAATGCGCCGTTTCGTCCTTTCATC
>JACMLC010000151.1 GCA_014379795.1 Pyrinomonadaceae bacterium | reverse complement strand
TTAATTCTCTCTGTGCTCTCTGTGTCCTGCGGTGGCTAACTTCTTAGTTTTGAAAAAGCGTTCTTAGTTGAAATTAAGAAGTCCTGCGCTGGCGGCGAAACCGACGCCAAAGCTGACGACCATCGCGGGGCCTTTCTGGAAAGTCTTTTCCGCCAGCATAAAGCCTGTGGACGCGCTGGAGAGATTCCCGTAGTTCTGCAAAATCTCGTAAGAAGTTCTTACTTTAGATGAATCCGGGTCTAAATCCAATTGCGCGCAAACGCCGTCGAGGATTTTTTTGCTGCCCGTGTGAATCAAACAGCCTTCGACCTGACTCAGAGAAGTGATGGGCGAGCGCGGGTCGTTAAGCACACTGTTGACGGTCGAGACGGCATAATGCGCGCCGCGATAAGGCACGTTGGGGCGCATCATGTATTGCGGCCTGCCGTTCGTGCTGGGTTGCAGGCTGCCGCCGCCCATCGAGAGCAAGTCTACATCGCCGTACTCATCGTTGGTCAGATGCGAGATCGGGCCAAAGGCCGCGATGCCTTCTTCCTTGCCAATGAGAAAAGCGACCGCGCCGTCTCCGAACAGCATCGCCTGCACGACAAAGGTCGTGTCCGTGCGAAGCCTGTCAAGCTCATCCTCTGTGCAACGCTTGCGCATCCGCGCCAGCTCTCTGTAACCGAAATAATCTTCGTTCAAGAGCGGCCTGATATAAGGCGTGTGCGCTTCAGCCACAAGGACGAGCGCGACTTTGTTCGGGTTGCTGTTCAAGTACCAGCGGGAGACCTCGACGGCTTTCAAAAGCACAGAGCAGCCTTGCGCCTGCATGCTGACGGTGCTGATGTTGCGCGCCAAAACGCCGCGCATGTTCGCCATCATTTCCGAAGCCAGACACGGCAAAAGCTGCGAAGGCGTGTTGGTCGCGGCGATAAGGAGGCCGATCTTGTGCGGGTCGCCGCCCCACTTCTCGATACAGTCGGAAGCAGCTTTGACGCTCATGTTCGTGACGGAAGTCGTCGCGTGCATCTCTTCGCCAGCAAGATACGCGGGGTAATTTTCGAGCGTCGAATATCTCTGGTCTACGCCGAGCGTGCCTATCGTGTTAATCAATTCAGGCGAGAGCTTGTGCATCAAGGATGCCGTCAGTTCAGTCGTGCTAAATCTGTGCGGGGGCAGCGAAGTAGCGGAGGAAAGCAAATTTACAATCATTTCGGGGAAACTCCTTCTTAATGTTAACAAAGTCTTTTGCATAGTCCGACGAGCCACAGCAATCCACCCTCCCACCTTGGTGAAGCAATTAGTACATCGTCGATCTTGTCGTGATTAAATCTTCAGGCAGGGGTTTATATCATTTGGCAATTCTCTCCTGCCGGGCTTTTCTATCTCTCAGGCAAAGCAGGCAGGCTTAACGCAATTACTTATCAAATTCATTATACACTTAATCAAGCTTATCTTGCAGGAATTGTCAGGCGTCCGACGGCTTCTTCTCCGATACTGCCAAGATAAAGCTTGCCCTGATGCTCTAGGACGCTTGAAACGAGCGCAAAGGATTTGCCTGTCGGGTCTTGTAAAGTGCGCGTCACGCGACCGTTTGCATCCAGCTCGATAATAAAGCCGTGACGCTTGGGTGCGGGCTGCATAAAGGCAGGCAGGCGCAGGATAATTTTTCTGAGAAACGGTCTCGGCAGCAACCAGTCCAGCAAGCCGTTGCGCGGCGTGACCAGCGCCAACCAGAACTCCCCTCTTTCGTTCGCAGAGATGTTATCGGGGAAGCCGGGTAAATTGTCAATCAAAACTTCCGGCTTTCCGGCGCGCTCCTTATCGAGCCACACGCGCAAGACTCTGTATTTACCTGTTTCCGACAGCAGGACAAAGCTCTGATCCCGGCTGACCGCGACGCCGTTGGCGAAGTAGAGGCCGTCAAGCACAACCCGCGTCTCGCGCGTGCGCGCATCATAAGCCAGAAGGCGTCCGTTCGGGCGATGCTCGAACAAATCCTGTTTATAAATCGAGATGGGATACTTGTGCGAAGTGTCGCTGAAGTAAATCGTGCCGTCTGCCGCCACGTCCAAATCATTAACGCAGCGAAAGGCAAGTCCTTGTGCCTCTGTGCTCAGGACGCTGAACGCGCCGTCACGATTGAAAGACAACAAGCCTTTGTCTCCACCGGCAACGAGCAGATTTCCCGTAGCGTCAAACTGCATCCCCAACGGGCGGCCTTCGCTACGGGCAAAGACTTCAGGCCCACTTCCGTCCGCGCGCAGGCGCATGATACGACCGTCCTCAAGCCCCGTATAAATTCTCCCCTCGGCATCAATCGCCACGCCTTCCGGGTTATGCCCGGCATTTAACTTTTCGACTGTTGCCAGCAGCTCATTCGGCGCATAAACTCCCGCGAGCGGCGGCGGCTCCTGCGGCGTCCATGCCTGCGGGTCAATCGGCACCGGCCAGAACAACAAATAAAGCGCCAGCGCGCAGAAGACCACCGCCAAGCCAAGCAAGATTTTACGTTTCATTTTCACGGGAGATGATTTGCAAAAGCGCGAATAAAAAAACAAAAGGTAAAAGTGAAAAGCAAGCATCGCCTTGCTTTTTGTCTTCACTTTTACCTTTTACCTTTTTACTTTTACCTTTCAGGAGACCACTTTTTCAGGAACGAGCTGAACTTTTCGAGATTATAGCCCTTGCCTTCTTCAAGCTCGGCAGTGTCCTGCGAATGCAGCAGCTTGCCGTCCGCGTCAAGCACAAAGAGGTGCGGGTATCCGGCGACCTTCGGATAGCCGGCAAGCGCGGCTTCGTTCTTGTTCTCCTCGCTAAAGTTGACTTTGAGCATCACGAAATTCTTCTCGCGGAAAGCCAGCAGGTCAGGGTTTTTGACAAAGAACTCGTCCATAAAACGACACCAGATGCACCACACACCGCCGATTTCAAGCAGCACGCGCTTGTTCGCCCGCTTCGCCTCTGCCACAGCATCCTTGATGTCCTGCTCTGCATTGCGCTTCGGGTCATAATCATGCACCGCGACATATTTTGTGTCCGCCGCAGCAGCGTTAGCAGATGTCTGCATTGAGGTCGTGGCTGCGCCCGCTTTCTTGGCCCCTTCAGCTTCCTGTCCCTGTGCGCCGGAAGCGAAGCACAAAGCCACAAGGCAAACAGATAAGACGATACTTCTTTTCATCAACAAGCTCCTTTTGAATCTTAATTTCGCGCCTGATGCCGCCAGAGGAGAAGGCGTATTAAACCACATTCGACCGGGAAAGATAAGCGCTCAAGGATTTAGGGCATTGGGTTTTGATTAAGGTCATGATACTTTAATCATAGATTCACAGAGAGGTGTCGAGCGATGTCAACTCTTGCTATAGCGCATATTGAAATTGATGAAAACGGAGTGGCTTGGATAGGTGACACAAAAGTCAAAGTCATCGAAATTGTCATAGATAAAATTGCGCACGGCTCAAGCCCGGAGGAAATGCATTTTCAATACCCTCACCTTTCCTTGGCGCAGATTCATGCGGCACTAGCTTATTATTATGATAATCAAGCTGCGTTAGAAGCAGAGATTAAGCAACGCTGGCAAGAGGCTGACGAACTTACCAGAGAAATATCTGATTCCTTATTGCGCGAGAAGTTGCTGAAATTAAAAGATGCCAGCTAACTATTCAACCGCGAGGCGATGACTTTCGCGGCAGTTGCGCCCGCGCCGGTTGCGCCCGCGATGGTCGGCGCAAGTGGATTCGAGACATCTCCGATGGCGAAGACATTGCCGACGCTTGTTTCCTGCTCGCCCGTGATGACGATATAGCCGCGCTCGTCCATGTGCAGTTGGTCGCGGAAAAGTTCCGTGTTCGGCTCGACGCCGATGCGTACAAGGACGCCGCCGACGGCCATCTGGAATGGCTTGATCGCGCCGTCGCGACGGATTTCGACTGCCTCGACTTCGTCCTCGCCGATGATGCGCAGCAAGTTGGATTCCTTAAAGACTGTGATGCAATGCTCTGAGCGCAGCCGCTCTGTAAAATCCTTGCGTGCGCGCAAAGTTTTGCCGCGATGAACCAGCGTCACGGTCGGGCAGACTTCGGCAAGCATCAGGGCATTCTCAGCCGCCGCGTCACCGCCGCCGACGATGCACACATCTTTTCCGGCCAGTAGATGACGGTCGCGCGTGCCTGATTCGACAACGCCTTTGCCCGCTAGTTCCGCTTCGCCCGGAATCCCAAGCCGCCTGCGCCTGACGCCCGTCGCGATGATGATGCTGATGGCCTGAAGCTCTTCGCCGCTGCGCAGCTTGATGTGTCGTGCGCGCAGGTCAACGCTTTCTATCTCCGCTTCAGTCCAGAGGTCAAACTCCGCATCTTTAACCTGCGCGGCGAACAGCTCGCGCAGCTCGCGCCCGTTCGCTGTCTGCGCGCCCAGATAATTTTTGATGGAATTGTGAATCCACAAAAGCTGCCCGCCGGTTTCCGGCTGCTGCTCTAAGACCAGCGTGTCCAAGCCCAGCTCATCACACCACAGAGCGGCTGACAAACCGGCTGCCCCGGCTCCGATGATGATTACGTCGTGCATATAGACAGTGACCAGTGTTAAGTGATAAGTGATGAGTGATAAGAGAAAAACTA
>JACMLC010000150.1 GCA_014379795.1 Pyrinomonadaceae bacterium | reverse complement strand
TAACGTGAGGCTCAAGCCATATTCGCGATAGGTCTTGTCCAGAGCCTGACCGAACTTTGGCAGCTTACGCAGCAGGCGCAAAGCCGGACGCGCCAGAGCCAGAACGTGTGCAGGCGATTCGCTCCCGACCCGCACGGTCGCGACGCGGCGCGCTCCGGACAGCACAGCCATCTCGCCAAAGCTCTGCCCCGGCAGAATCTCTCCGACCGTGTGTGTGCCCGTTTCATCTTCAATCGAGACTTCGAGCCGCCCGTCAATCAGAATGTAGAAAGTGTTGGCAGACCATGAATCCTGTTCGATGATGATTTCGCCCGGCGCATAGAGGAACAGCCGCGCATAGGGGCCGACCTTTTTCCCGGCGCCGTAGTTGCGCCCGAAGACTATGACATCCAGATCAAGCTCATGCTTGAAATGACCGTCCTCCTGCGCGATCAGCTCGGCAATGCTTTCGACGCGCCGGATAGCGTCAATGATTTCGTCGTGACTGGTAATTTCATGAGGCATAGAGAAGAATTATCGCAGAAAGTAAAAGGCAAATAATACAGCCGCCAGAACAATCAAGACGATTAGTCCGGCTATCGTCCCGACGACGACGTAGAGTAAAAGTCTCGACGGCTTGGCAGTTGAATTTTGTGAGAATTGAGTCTCCTCTATTGATGTTTGTGTTGGATGCTTGATGTTGGCGGGCTGCGCTGGCGAGGCATCTGCAACTTTAGCATCCGGCGTGGATTTGTCTGGTTCGACAGGCGGGAGAGACTCGTTAAGAGTTCCGGCTAAGCTGTCCAGTTCTCGTCGTTCCCGGCGCGTCTCTTCGACTTCGAGCGGCTGATTGCATTGCGGGCACCAAGCTTTATTGTCTGACACCTCTGCGCCGCAAAATCTGCACTTCACCATTACCGCTTCTTACCGCCCTTTATTCGTCCCGGCGAGCCGCCTTATTCGATCAACTTATGACATTTCGCGCAATCGGTCGAGCCGGGAATTTTGCCTTTGAGGTCAGCACGGGCTTTGATGGCGTTGTCGTGACAGATGTTGCAGTTGCGGTGATACGCTTCTTCGTTGGTCAGCTTCGTCGCGGTGGATTTGCCTTCGTAAGTGATCTTCGGCATCTCTTTGCTGTCATCGTCCGCTTGCAGGTGGCAGGAGCGACAGGTCTTGACGCCGACGGCGCCGGGCGCTTTGAGAGCTTCGAGGGTCAGGACGACCGCTCGTTCAGCGGTCTTCAACGGCGGCTTGAGCGCGGAGGCGGGTTGGTCTGTATGATGACACTCCGCACAACCGATGATCGCTTTGCCGTCCGGGCTGTAATTTTTAGCGCTGTGTGTTTCGTGATTGAAAGCGGCTTCGCCATATTTGTCCGATTGGCTGTCTTTGGACAGCATGATTTCCTTTGGCAGGTCTTTCTTGAGGGCTGCATCCTGAATCGCAGGTGTATTTACGGCACGCACGCCGACAAGTGGCGGCAGGACGAAATAAAAAGCCGCCGCCAGAAAGATCAAAGTCACGATGCCGGAGATATTGCGTTTCATCGAGCGTGCCTCCAAACCCTAAATCGAAACCAGACGAGACTGGGCCAACTACAAAAAGCATTGTCCACGAAGTCAGACGAAATAGCACGAGAAAAATCACGAAATGCTTGGGGCTTTCTTCGCCCTGTAATTAAAATTTTTGGACTTCATGAATTGCCTCCAGCTTTAGCTGGAGGACTTAATGAGCGATATAGATCGGCTTTAGCCAAATCTTTCGGCTAAAGCCGATCTACATTGCAATCCTTCTCCACTAGCTGAAGCTAGTGGCAATTCAAATAACTTTGATTACAGAACCTTAGATTTTGCTTGCGCGCCTCTGTCTCATTTTCAAAGCGATGACCAGAGCCATAAATAAACCAAGCGCGCTCAATTGCGCAAGCTTGTTTTTGTAGATGCGTGGCGGCTGCGACAGGTTTGTTACTGCCTCCGCTTCATCTTCCGGTTCTTTTCCCGTCGCTGAAATCTTGAAATCCAGAGGCTTCGTGGCGGGCTTGTCGGTCACGGTAAAGAACGCTCCTGCGCCGCCTTCCGTCCGCATCAAGCGCATGGTTTCTAACAGGTTGAAGGGGCGCGCGCCGCGCCTGCCAAAGACGGAGATTTGATTGCCGCTCTCGTCCGCCGCGCGGTCGCGGTCAAGCGGTTTCGAGATTGCCAGAGCCTCGCCTTTGGTTTTGAAAGACGCGATCAGGCGGGGCGCCGGGCGCGGGCTAAAGCCTGCATAGCTCGGCATCGTTTCCGGGTCTGTCAGTTGCAGGATTCTGAGGCCGTTGTGCCCGTCCGCGACATAGGCGAAGAGGCTCGCATTCGTCATCGCGACTTTGACCTGATGCGCGTCGTTCAAAACTCCCCCGGCATTGAACATCTGTTCAAGACGCGGTTTGTCCGGACGCTCGACATCAACAATCGCGAGGCCGTCCTTGCCCGCCGCGACGTATGCATATGTGCGCGCGACATAAACATCTTTGGCTTCGGGTAAAGGCACAAGAGCATTGTCTACGACCTGCACTTCATCCGGCTTGTCATTCAGGCGCGTGATGTCAATGACTTTCAAGCCTTCATCGTCAACGACAAAGGCGTAACGAAATTGAATCGCCACGCTACGCGGATTTTTCAGGAGCGGAGAACCGATGCGCTTCTCGACAAACGGGCGCAAGGGGTCGTTGATGTTCAGGATGACCAGCTCTTTACTCGTCGTGATAATGGCGTGCGTGCCAGCGATGGTGATGTTGTTGGCCTCGCTCAAAATCCCGTCGGGGTTGTAAGTCAGAGCGCGGCTCAGAAAATTATTCAAAGGATCGCCGTCCAGCAGCGTCGCCGCGTTGACCAGAATCAAGCCTTCGTATTTATCCGCGACATAGAGATAAGCATAGAGCGGATGAATCGGCTGTTCTTCATTCACCAGCGGCGT
>JACMLC010000149.1 GCA_014379795.1 Pyrinomonadaceae bacterium | reverse complement strand
TAGTGAATTAAGGCCCTCACAGGATATCGCATCAAGGCTTGTCATCCAGCAATCTAGAGCTTGGAAGCGACTAAAGATCGAGCTCGGCTGTCAGTTGAAGGTAACTGTGGTATTTGGCGAAACGACGAATGCAGGCTGCAAAGCAAGTTAAAACGAATGATGAACCACAGAGCGACGACGCCGTCCTTCATGCCGATCTTTTTGCCCTCTTGGTAAGTCCTTCCGTAATAGCTGATGGGGACTTCGTAAATTGCGCACCCAAGCTTGGCAATCTTGGCTGTCACTTCGATCTCGAAGCCAAAGCCGCTTGAGACGATGATCATGTTCCTGATGATCTCGCCGCGGAACGCTTTGTAGCCGGTTTCGACGTCGGTCATATTGTGATTGGTAAGCGCATTTGAAATGAACGTCAGCCCTTTGTTGGCGAGGTAATGATAAAAGTAAAGCACGCGCGCCGCTTTTCGTACTAAAAACCGCGAGCCGTAAACAACGTCGGCTCGGCCCTCAATGATCGGCTGAATGACCTCGCAGATTTCTTCCGGATCGTATTCCAAATCCGCATCTTGCACGATGACAATCTCACCCCGCGTAAGCGCAAAACCGGTTCTCAGCGCCGCCGTTTTCCCGGCGTTCTTCTCGTGCCTGATGTAGCTCACCTGCGGGTGAGCGGTACTGAGTTGGCTGGCAATCTGCCCCGTCTTATCTGTTGAGCAATCATCGACGATGATGATTTCCAAGAGTCGGGGCACTGACAATAACTTCCGCACAACGGAAGCTAAAGTCGATTCCTCATTGTATGCCGGCATGACAACTGACAAACAGGCCTCTTCATTTAGCTTTGATTCTATCATCCCGAGTCGACAGGCCTCCGTAGATTTCCGATCTTTGCATCCTGACGAAACTTAGAATTTCAAGCTCACAAGTCTCAAGCCAGGAAGTCTTTCGCAGCGCTATATAGTCCATTGGAATACCGGAAGTAGCGGAAGCTTAAAATCTCTTTTAAGACCACTGGCAGCCTGCTCGCTCTAGAATCCGGCATCTCTGACCGCACAACAAGATGATTAAGCAGAGACTCAACTTTTGCGATAGCACCTCTCAATTCAAGCTGGCTGTGATGAGCCTGCATACGTTCCCGGACGGCTTTGAGCAAGCTGGTATGGGCTTCATACGAGTTTCGCCGCGCTCTGACGCCGAACAATATGTCGGCTAGACTGCTTTTCTTTGCCTCTACTGCGGATGCAATTTTGTGCGCCCCTGCCCCAATTTGTTGATCAACATGCTGGCGATACTTAAATAATGGCTCGGCAATAAAGGCTACTTCCGACACAGCGGACAGCAAAAGAGCGATCCAACCATCGTGAAGAAACACAAAGTCCTCTTGGGCAAAGCTAACAGGTATGGGCAGAATGAACCGATTAAATTTTGACCGGAAGACCATTGTGGCCCCTGTCATTACTACTCTTTGTAAAAGGAGATCGAACGCTTTTCCTCTCTGGACCAACTGTTGCTCCGATGGCCCAAACTTATTACTCTGCCAGAGACTAAAGCCTAGAGGTTTTAACTGCTCATCCACCAGATCCCCATCTGAAAACACAACCCCGATTTCTGGATTCGCAAAGAAAACCTCTTCAGAAATTCGGAGCTTCTCTTTACACCACACGTCGTCTTGATCAGACAGTGCTATCAAGTCACCTTCACAAAGGCCGATCGCTTTCTCAAAGTTCTTCGTTGACCCAAGGGTCTTGTTATTACAGTAAATGCGAACTGGAAAAGGAACGGTACGACTAAATCCTGCAATTATCTCTCGTGTGTTGTCGCTTGATAAATCATCACAGACTACAAGTTCGTCGGGCTGGCGCGTCTGCGAAGCAAGACTCTCTAGTTGCTCACGCAAATATTGAGCACCGTTATAGGTGCACATGGCGACAGAAAGCTTCATTGATATCTTCCGTTGTAAGTTACGGTTGCAACTCGCGAAGCGCTCTCAAACGCAAAACACCTCATGGGTGGCAACATCAGGTTTACTTCGCTTTTGCTATACTATTCGTCAACAGAATTTACTTAATGCTGTAATAATCATCGATTGTTGTTTTATATCAAGCTCCGGATAGATCGGGAGCGCAATTGTTTCTCGGGCGGCGCGCTCGGATGCGGGAAAGTCGCCTTCACGATAACCCAGATACCTAAAGCACTCCTGCACATGAAGCGGTAGAGGATAATAGACCTCGATGCCGACACCGGATTGCTGAAGGTGTTTAAGTAGTAAATCGCGCTCTGTTCGCAGTACGCGAATGACGTATTGATTATAAATGTGCCGTACGTCGTCACGACAAAGCGGCAGTTCAATTTTATTCTCAAGCCCGGCATCTAGAAACATTTGGGAGTAGCGCGCCGCATTGCGTGCGCGTGCGTCCGACCACTCGTCAAGATAAGGAAGTTTGACCCTTAAAATTGCCGCCTGGATCGAGTCGAGCCGGCTGTTGATGCCGAGCAGACGATAGTGGTATTTCACGTCGCTTCCGTGAGCGCGCAGTGTTCGCAGCCGCGCGGCGAGTTGCTCGTCGTTGGTGGTCAGCATGCCGCCATCGCCGGCCCCGCCCAGATTTTTGGTGGGATAGAAGCTGAGGCATCCGATAGCTCCCATCGAGCCGGCTCTCCGGCCGCGGTCCTCTGCGCCAATCGCCTGCGCTGCGTCTTCAATGAGCGGAAGCGAGCCGTGGCGCTCAGCAATCGCGGCGAGCGCATCCATCTCCGCACACTGGCCGAAGAGATGAACCGGCATGATGGCTCGCGTCCGAGGCGTGATAGCTTTCTCTACAAGTGCGGGATCTATGTTGTAAGTCCTCGGATCGATGTCAACAAAGACCGGACGCGCGCCGAGCCGGGCGATGGAGCTGGCGGTCGCGAAAAAACTGTACGGCGTGGTGATTACCTCATCGCCTTCGCCGATGCCGAGCGCCATCAGCGCGAGCAACAGAGCGTCAGAGCCCGAGGCGCAGCCGACGGCGTAGCGGGCCTCAGAATCGCGGGCGATTTCCTCCTCAAGCGCCCGCACTT
>JACMLC010000148.1 GCA_014379795.1 Pyrinomonadaceae bacterium | reverse complement strand
CTTCACTGCAAACTCCAATCAGGCAGATGAAGATGGAGACGAAAGAGGGCGGCGTCCTTATCATACAGAACGGAACGCGCGTTCTCATTTTGGAAGGACTGCCTGACAAGGCGGATGTCTCCGCTCTACTAAACAGAATCCGGCAGACAGTTAAGCGAGGCAAGCCCTGAAGAGTTACACAAGAGGATTCAGGCATGCCGTTAAATATTCGTTCCGCGAGGGAGCTTGAAGCGTCGCTTTTAACCGAACTCGCAATTCGTTCCAAAGGCCACTGGGGTTACGATGCTGAATTCCTGGAAGACTGCCGCGTTGATTTGACCATCACGCCCGAATACATTGCCTCTCATCCGATCTTTGTTTTGGAAGAGCAGGGAAAAGTTGTCGGCTTTTACAGTCTTGAGAGGCAAGCTAACAATGATGTCGAGTTGATGCACCTCTTTGTAGAGCCTGCCGGGATTGGCGGCGGTCACGGAAGGCGTCTCTGGCAGCACGCCGTCGAGAGCGCGCGAAAGCTTGGCTTTCAAGAGATGGTCATCAGCAGCGACCCGCAGGCCGAAGCTTTCTACAAGGCTATGGGCGCGCGGCGCGTCGGCGAAGTCGCTTCCATTGTCCGCGCGGGACGTATGCTGCCGCTGGTTCGTTTCACGCTTCCTTTGTCATCCCCAGCCGTCCTGTGATATTTTGACTCGCATCTCGAAGTTCTAAAAATTTCCCTGAACGGCTGCCAGCACAGAGCCTTTGAGTTGGTGCGTTTTCATCACGGATTACCATGCCGAGCGTTGAACAAATTTCATCCGCCAGAGAGTCTCGCACGCGCCTTCGTCATCTGACCGAAGACCTACAGCGGCTCGAAGCCAAATTGAGGCGCGGCGGCGGCCCCGAAAAGATCGAGCGACAGCACCAGCAGGGCAAGCTGACCGCGCGCGAGCGCATCGAGTTGCTGCTGGATAAAGATGCCTACATGCAGGAGATCGGCCTGCTCGTCGCTTACGATGAATATAAAGGCTCTGCTCCGTCTGCGGGCGTGGTCACGGTGATGGGCAGCGTCGGCGGGCGCGAGACGGTCGTCATCGCCAACGATGCGACCGTCAAAGCAGGCTCATGGTGGCCTGAGACGATCAAGAAAATCCTGCGCGCGCAGGAGATAGCCATGCGCTCGCACGTCCCGATTATTTACCTTGTAGATTCTGCGGGAGTGAATTTGCCGTATCAGGGCGGCGTCTTTCCCGGACAATATGGCGCGTCGCGCATCTTCTATTACAACTCTATCATGCGGCGTTATCTGAAAGTCCCGCAAATCTCTGCCGTGATGGGGCCGTGCATCGCCGGCGGAGCTTACCTGCCCGCACTCTCAGACTTTATCGTGATGGTCGAGGGCACTTCGTTTATGGGCTTGGGCGGCGCGAATCTGGTCAAGGGCGCGACGGGGCAGACGATTGATAACGAGACTTTGGGTGGGGCGCGCACGCACAACGCCATCTCAGGCGTCGCGCATTACCGTGTTCCGGACGACGAAACATGCGTGGCTAAGATCAGGGAGTTCGTCTCAGAGCTTCCGGTCAAGCCGCAGAGCGCCGTCTCGATCACGGAAAACGTGGAAGCGGCGCGCCCCGCATCAGACCTCTACGACATCATTCCAGAAGACCATCGCCAGCCCTACAGCACGCGAGACGTGTTCGATTGCCTGTTAGACGGCGGGCACCTGGACGAGTTTCAAGCGGATTATGCCAGAGAGATGATTACAGGCCACGCGCGCATCTGTGGCATACAGGTCGGCGTCATCGCCAACGCGCGCGGGATGATTCGCATGCCCGAAGGCGCGCCGCGCTTTGGCGGCATCATCTACGCGGAGTCTGCGGAAAAGGTCGCCTACTTTATAGACACCTGTAATCGTCATCAAACTCCGCTGCTCTTTATACAGGACGTGTCTGGATTCATGGTCGGGGCGGAAGCAGAGCATTCCGGCATCATCCGCGCCGGAGCGCGCTTTGTCGAAGCGATGGCGACGGCGATTGTTCCTAAAATAGTGCTGACGATCAATCACGCTTCGGGAGCGGGCTATTACGCGATGGCCGGACAAGGGTTTGACCCGGACTTTATTTTCAGTTGGCCGACCGGGCGCATGGGCGTCATGGAAGGCGATTCGGCTGTACAGGCGATGTTCGGAACTCAGCTCGATAAGCTGAAGAAGGAAGGCCAAGAGCCGGACGCTGCCTTGCAGGCTGAGATGGAGAAAGTGCGAGAGACTTATGAACAGCAGCTCGATGCCAAGTATGCTGCGGCGCGCGGCTTTGTTGATGCTGTGATCGCGCCGGAAGAGACGCGCGACGCGCTGGAACTCGCCCTGCGCGTCGGCTTGAATTACAGCGGGCCGCACATAGGCCAATTCGTGCTGCCAAACTCGCTCGTGTGATTGTAAAATTTTTCGTGCAAAGAGATAGTTCATTGTGCGAAACTAGATGACCGTTCGGAGCTGAATTATTTTTAAGCGTTTCAGCCGCTTTCTAGCCGGAAGGCCGGGAAGCCAAGCCGGAGACGGCAACGGCGCGTGCGGAAAGCGCGCCTGCCGGAGCTTGACCAAAGGGTGACTGCCCGTCAATCAGCATGGGCGGTTGCCGGTATTTTGATACACCTTAATCAGTACCGCGCTCTCATCAAGCACGTGCGCGATACAACACAAAAGGAGAAACATCCGTGAGCAAGAGCAACAACACTAGACGAAACATCGGTCTATTGTTTGTGTTTGCCGCATGCGTGGCTCTGGTCTGCGCTG
>JACMLC010000147.1 GCA_014379795.1 Pyrinomonadaceae bacterium | reverse complement strand
TCTCTATCAAGGGGCGACGCAGAATTTTGTCTACGCGGATGTTGAAGGCCACATAGGCTATTACGGCGCGGGGCGCATTCCCGTCAGAAAGTCCGGCGACGGCTCAGTGCCTTACGACGGCACGACCGATGCGGGAGAATGGACTGGCTATATTCCGTTTGACAAGCTGCCGCACGTTTACGACCCGCCCGAAGGATTTATCGTTACGGCTAATCAACGCGTCGCGGGCGGCAGCTACCCTTTTCACCTGACGCACGAATGGTCTGCGCCCTATCGCGCGCGGCGAATTTATAATCTGCTGCAAGCAAAACCGAAGCTCAAGCCGGATGACTTTCGAGACATACAGGCGGACACTTACAGCATCCCCGCCCACACGTTCGCACGCGAAGTCGTCAAGCTCGCTGGCGTGCAAACAAATGCGACCACTGCTCCCGGTGATGAGAAGTGGCGCGAGACGCTCAAGCTTTTAGGCGAGTGGGATGGGCGGACTGATTCAGAATCGCGCGGCGCGCTCATGGCCGTCTTGATGCGAGACCGTTTTCGCCAGCGCATCGTCGCCGCCGCTCTCGGAGCCGAACGCGCGAGGGAGTACAGGTGGAGCAACGCCAATTCATTCATAGACCGCATCATCACGGAGCGGCCAAACGAATGGCTGCCCAAAGAATTTAAGGATTACATGCAACTCGTGCGCGCGTGCGAGAGCGAGGCGCGAGAGATGATTACGAAAAAGCTCGGCGCGGATGAGACGTTGTGGACTTGGGGACGCTATCAGCCAGTCAGGCTCACACACTTTCTCGCCAGCATCCCTCTCATCGGACAGCAGTTCGTCATCCCCGAATTTCCGCAGCAGGGCAGCCTGTCGAGCGTCAACGTCGGCATGTTCGTCTCGATGCGATTTATCGCGACGCCGGACAACTGGGATGAGAGCAGGCAGGGCATCGCTGTCGGCCAGAGCGGCGACCCGTCCAGCCCGCACTTTAAAGACCAGCTACAGGATTGGCGCGCAGCCACGCCGCGCGCCTTCCCTTTCACCAAAGCTGCGGTTGAGAAAGCTGCTAAACCAACTCTGGTCTTGATGCCTGCGAAATGAGCTTTGGAGAAGAGCAGCAACGCACGCAGGCGAAGCCGGAGAGATGGCGAGTTTTCTTTGCCGTCGAATTGCCAGCCAACTTGCGCGAGCGTGCCGCAGAACACATCGCATGCCTGCGCGATGCCCTACCGGAAGTGCGCGCGGGTTGGGAGCGCGAGGAGAAAATGCACCTCACCTTAAAATTTTTAGGCGAGATAGGCACAAGCCGCTTTGCATCTCTCTCAAGCGCGGCGGAGCTTGCGGCGCAAAACTTTCAGCCTTTCACTTGCGGCATTGAAAACGCGGGAACATTTCCCGAACGCGGGCAGCCGCGCGTCTTGTGGCTCGGCGTCTCTGACGCTTCAGGCAACCTTGCGCGGCTTCAACAGGCTCTGGAAAATGAATGCGCCCGCGCAGGCTTTGCGCGTGAGGAGCGCGCCTTTCGCCCGCACCTGACCCTCGCGCGCGTGCGTGCGCCGAAGGGAGCGCGCAGGCTCGCAGAGCTACATCAAGAGATGGGATTCGAGTTGATGGAATTTCCCGTGACAGAAATGGTCTTGATACGCAGCGAGCGTAGGCCGGAAGGTTCGCGGTACACTGTGATTTCAAGACACTCTTTAGATATTGGGTCTTAGGTCTTGGGTCTTTG
>JACMLC010000146.1 GCA_014379795.1 Pyrinomonadaceae bacterium | reverse complement strand
TGCCAGCGCGTCAGGTGCTCGCGGTTCTCTTCGGCAAAGGCGAGCATGCGCGGCGCTGCATCTTCAGTGGGAATGGTTAAGAGCAATCGTTCGGTTTCGATGTGTGGGATTTTTAGCCGTTCTCTCATTTTGATTTAGCTGAGCCGCGCTCGTTCGTCCGGCGTCGGCGGGCGGCGGCGATAGCGATGCGTGACCGGGCGGCGGCGACCGATGCCGATGGCGTTGCGCGAGACTATCAAAGTCGGCGGCATCTGCCTGCGCTTGAATTCGTTGGCCGGAGATTCGACGCGATTAAGCAGCTCGTAAACCAGAGTCGCATCATGCCCTTTGGCGATAATCTCTTCGGGCATCGCCTTCTGCTCAAAGTAAAGCCGCAAGATCGGATCAATCAGGTCGTAAGGCGGCAAGCTCTGGTCGTCAAACTGTCCGGGCGCAAGCTCTGCCGACGGGCGTTTTTCGATAATCGCGCGCGGAATAATCTCGCTCTCAAGATTGTAATGCCGCGCCAGCCCGTAAACTTCCGTCTTCAAGACATCGCCCAGCGCGGCGAGGCCGCCGTTCGTGTCGCCGTAGAGCGTGCAATAACCCAAAGCCAATTCGGATTTGTTCCCGGTCGAGAGCAGCAGGCGATCCTCTCTGTTTGAGATGGTCATCAGGATGTTGCCGCGCAGCCGCGATTGCAGATTTTCAGCCGCAGGCGATTCGCCGCCGCGCGCCGGAGCAGCCAGATTCAATTCCCGCGAGAGCATCTCAAAAGCTTCGGAGATCGGATGCTCTCTGACTTTCATGCCGAGACGACTGCTCAGCTCTTCAGAGTCTTCGACGCTGCCGCGCGAAGAGAAGGGCGAAGGCATCATCACAGCCAGCACGTTCTCCGAACCCAGAGCCTCGCACGCCAGCGCGGCGACGACAGCCGAATCAATTCCGCCAGACAATCCAAGCACGGCTTTATCAAAATCATTCTTGTGCGCGTAGTCTCTGATGCCGAGGACGAGCGCCTGACGCACGGCTTCGATGTCGTTGCCGGGCAGGCATCTGTCGTCGCTGACGCCACAGTCCAGATCAACCGTGCCGTAAAATTCTTCAAACGGCGGAGCTTGCAGGATAATGTCGCCGCGACAATCGGCGACGATGCTCGCGCCGTCGAAAATGATGCCGTCGTTGCCGCCGACCAGATTGACGTAAATGATGGGCAGCCCCGCTGCCTGCGCGCGGTGCGAGACCATAGAACAACGCTCGCCCATCTTCCCCTTGTTGAACGGCGAAGCGTTGATAGAGACCAGCACGCTCGCGCCCATCTCGATCAATTCATCAGCCGGGTCGTGCGGGTACAAGCGTTCTTTCCAATACGTTTTGTCGTTCCAGAGGTCTTCGCAGACGGCGACGCCGAGCCGCGCATCCTTGAGCGGAAACAACCGCCGCTCGCGCGCAGAGACGAAATAACGCGGGTCGTCAAACACATCGTAATCCGGCAATAGGGTTTTATCCGCAAAGCCGATGAGCTTTTTGTCTCTGATGACGGCGGCGGAATTATAGAGCCTGCGGCTTGCGCCCTGCTCGGCGGGTCGCACAGTCCCGACGACAACCGTCAATCCTTCCGTCGCTTCGATTATTTTTTCGAGCGGAGCAAGCGAAGAGCGCACCATGTCTCTATCCTGAAACCAGTCGAAAGACATGTAGCCCTGCACAGCCGTTTCCGGCAACGCCACCAAATCCGCGCGATCCTTTTTCGCCTGCTCGATGGCGCGCAGGACGCGCGACACGTTGCCCTCGTAATCGCCGCTCGTCGTGTTGATCTGTCCAATCGTAACGCGCATCAATTCAATTTGGATTTAAGGGTGAATGTGATTTAGCCACAGAGGACACAGAGAACACAGAGTAGAAAGAATAAAATCTCTTTAAAATTCTCTGTGTTCTCTGTGCCCTCTGTGGCTAAAGTCTTGTTCTTATGAACAACCCGCGCATCCGCAGGCGCAGGCTATCTCCGCCGTGTCTCCGGCGCCTTCGCAATAGGCGTTGCAATAATCGCTGTCTTCGGAAGCGGGACAATTGCAGGACGGATGCGCGCAAGTTTTATTATCGTCTGCCATAGGAATACCTTTCTTTCTAGCTGAAAGTTAAGAAGCAAGGGGGACAAAAAGGGGAACGCTCGTGCCACACATGCTAGGCCGCACGGTCATGCCGGGTCAAGGTCAAGTTAGCAAGCCTCTTCAATTCTGCCTTAAGGCCGCGTGTTGACGATGATGCGAACTTTGCTTTTCCGGCGCGTGTTGATCTCTATCGGATTGCCCAGTTGCAGCGGCAACGTCTCGCCGTCAATAGTGATTTCGAGCGGCGGCAGGATCGCCATTTCCGCAGGCGGCTCCGCATTCGTCACGGCTTCGGGCTGGCTCGGCTTCGCCGTATCGCCCGCGCGCGTGAGCAGGTTGGTCGCCACGATGCGCCATGTGGCTGGCGCGCATTTCAAGCGCAGCCCCGGCGTGTCCGTTTCAGCGGCTTCGCTGACCGCGAGCGCGTCCAGCTTGAACAAGCCTTCGCCGCAACGCACGCCTTCCGCATCATAAAAAGTAGCCCAGCCGGAAATGTAGTTGTAGAAAAATTGGCTGCGATTCTCGATCACCAAACGAATGTTCGTGACGGGCGAATCAATCGCGCCCCTCAAATCAGTCGTGCGCAGCCGTCCCGCCAGCGCCGTCCGCCCTTCGGCATCAACCGCGACGGCGT
>JACMLC010000145.1 GCA_014379795.1 Pyrinomonadaceae bacterium | reverse complement strand
CCGGTCAGTCCGCGTATGAAATCCATGATGCCGTTGGCGTAGCTCTCGACATAAATGTAGCCGAGCTTGCCGCCCGACAATTCTTCTACGCGACGACGATTGCGCTCAGCCCAGTTGACGCGCCGCAGCATGTTTTCACCGCCCGCCGGAAAGACAGACATCGTGCGCGCTCCCGTCCCGTCCGGCTTTGGACCGACGGTGATCTTGACGGGCTTTGAAACCTTACCGTCAAAGTAGCTGTAGATGCTCTTCGACGCATCAATCTTTTGCCCGTCAACTTCGAGCAGGTATTCGCCTTCGCGGACGTTGATGCCGGGACGGTCGAGCGGCGCGGTGACCGCCGCGCTCGGCGAGTTGTAAGAGAAAGAGCGATAGATGCGCTTGAAGCGATAACGATTCTGGTCTATCTCGTAATCCGCGCCGAGCAGGCCGATACGGCTCGGGCCCCCCGCAGGCGGAGGAGCATCGCCGCCGCCGACGCCGAGGTGACTGACGGAGATGTGACCCAGCATCATTCTCATCAAATTATTAAGATCGCTGCGCCGTGTCACGCCCGGCAAATATGCCGCGTACTCTTTTTCGAGCTGAACGAGATTTTGCCCGTGATAGCTTGGATCGTAAAACCAGTCGCGCATGATGCGCCACGCCTCACGATACATCTGCTGCCATTCGGCGCGCGGCTCAATTGTCGCTTCCAGCTTTTTCAAGTCCAGCTTACCTTCATCGGCTTTCGGCGGCTCGTCCGTTGATACCATAAACCACTCGCGCGCTTTCAAATAAAGCAGTCGCTTGCCGTCGCGCGACAATTCGTAAGCGTCTATCTCTTCCAGCATTTTCTCGAACTTCGCGGGCTTCGACATGTCGTACCTGTACATCGCCAGCGTCGGATTTGAGCCGGGACTCGGAGACTTAGGCCACTCCGCGACCATCAAGTAAAGCAGACCGGGCTTGTCTGCGATTAGCTCCGAATAATCGCGCGCGGCCAGCGGCAGCTCTATCACGCGCCGGTTTAAATTCTCAACGTCCACGCGTACGGCAGACGAAGCCTCGTCAAACTTCACTTCCGGGTTCGGTTGTCCGTTCGGCAGCAGCGGCGCGGGTTCATCGTTTCTGAGGACGAAGGCATAAACTTTGCGCGTCACGAGCGGGCGCGCGAATTCGCCGTTCAGGACGCCCCAGCCAAACTCGCTCGTGCCGGCGTTCGGGCTTGAAACGAAGTACAGATATTTTCCGCTCGCATCAAAGACGGGAAAACGCCCGTCCGTGCGTCCGTCCGTGAGCTGGTGAATCTTGCCGCCCTCCACTTCGTACAGAAAGACCGTGCGAACGCGGTTGTGCAAGTGTCTCGAATAAGTGAGCCAGCGGCTGTCTGGCGACCACTTAGGCCACCATTCTTCCTGATAAGAATATTGCGAAGTGTCCACGCGCCGCGTCGTCCCGCGCTCGACATCCGCATACCAGAGCGCGAGCCGCTTGTCCGTAAATGCCAGCTTCTTCGAATCAGGCGACCACATCAGCTCTCTATAAAAAGACGGCTTCGGCTCAATCGCAATCTTTTTTATTGCGCCTGCATCATCAAGGCTGCGAACATGCAGTTGATACTCGCCCGACTCGTCTGAAAAATAAGCGAGCAGCTTGCCGTCCGGAGAGATAATCGGATAACGCTCTGCCGCGCCGGAGGTTTTAGTTAAATTCTCCGTGTCTCCGCTTTTCGGATTAAACTGCAAAGCTTCGCCGCGCGCGTTAAAGATGATGCGGTCGCCGCTGGCGGTCAGCGTCGCCCATTCGATATTACGAGAGACGTTGACCGTGCGCTGCTTCATCTCAGGCGTATCCGGATTGGCGCGCACGACGATTGTACTGTCCTGATTATTTTTGAGATCGTAGAGATGTATGCGCCCGCCCTGCATGAACGTAATGACCCCTGCGCCAGCCGAAGCGACACGGATACCGTGCCTCTCATAGCTGGTCAGTTGTTTGGTCTGCTTGCCCGTCAAATCGTAAACGAACAGGTTGTATGCGCCCGTGCGGTCTGAGAGGAAATAGATTTTATTCTCAATCCACATCGGGTTGCGGTCGTTGTAATCGCCGTGCGGCAATTTTTCGAGCGCGCCGTCTTTGAGATTAGCAATCCAGATGGGCGATTCCATCCCGCCGCGATAAAAACGCCATTCGCCAAACGAAGTCATCGGCGTATATGCTATGCGCGCGCCGTCGCCGGAAAAGGAGCCTGCGAAAGCCTGCGGCAGCGGGAGCGCGCTCGGCATCGCTCCGTCAATCGCAATCGTGTACAGGCGAAGAAGATTTTCCTCTTCGCGGTGCGATTGAAACAGAATGCTCTTGCCGTCCGGCGTCCAGCCCATCGCCAGATCGTCTTCGGAAATGTAAGTCAACTGCCGCGCCTCGCCGCCCGCAGCGGGCATCACAAAAAGCTTCCACGCGCCGCCCATCAGCCTTGAGAAAGCCATCTGCGTCCCGTCCGGTGAATAGAGCGGGTAACTCTCTTCAGCCGGATCAGTGGTCAGCCGCCGCGCCTCTCCGCCGCCCCGCTCGACAGCCCAGATGTCGCCCGCAAACTGAAAGGCAATGTGAGTCTGATTGACCGTCAGGCGTGAGATGAGCATCGGATTGCCAGCCTGTTGTCCCAAACATATCAAGCTGCTTGCCATAAGCAGCAGCGATGCGAGCAGCAGTTTACGCATGTGGATTTTCTCCCTCGATTAAAGAAGCTCTGATTGAGAAAGTGAAAATGCTTGGGGGTTAAAGCTAAGGTCAAGAGTGAAGTACGCTCAATATCAATCGTTTGTTCGTCTTCATTTTTTCACTAATATAAACGCCCTAATCTGTAGATTTATTACAGGTCGTGCGCGCCTGATATTTTGATTAACGTCCGTTTGACGTAAGCAGGGCGAGGCGACCAGCCCGCGTCAGGGGGCGACAGCATGTAGCCCCATGCGTGAGCATGGGGAATAACGATGCCAGACATTGTTTGAGCCTGCGTAGCTGGCGACAGAGATTTGATACCGCAGAGTCTCGGTCGCCAGCTACGCAGGCTCTGGGGTTGCGGGATGCTGAGTGTCCCCATGCTGGCGCATG
>JACMLC010000144.1 GCA_014379795.1 Pyrinomonadaceae bacterium | reverse complement strand
CTTGGATGCGGCCTGCATAATAAGACATGATAAAAGTTTAGCAGAGCGACATCGAATTGGCTCAACCCCTTTGCGTCTTTGCGGGAAAATCATCTCCCGCAAAGGCGCAAAGGCGCAAAGGCGCAAAGGAAGACGGGCAATTAGCTCAGCTCTCCGGTTGACATAAATTTTTTCGCGCTTATCATCAAACTTATTATGACCCAAATATCAAACGAGAGCGTGCTGGACGCGCTCAGGCAGATCATAGACCCTGACTTGCACAAAGACATCGTGACGCTCGGCTTCATCCACGATTTGAAGATAGTGGGCGGCGATGTGTCTTTCCGCATCGTGCTGACGACGCCCGCGTGCCCCGTCAAAGAGCAGATGGAGGGCGCGGCCAGAGAATTTGTCGGCGCGCTTCCCGGCGTCACTTCGGTTAATGTGACGATGGACGCGGAAGTGCCGAAAGGGCGCGGCCTCGGCGATAAAGTGTCGGTCGAGGGTGTGCGTAATATCATCGCCGTCTCTTCAGGCAAAGGCGGGGTTGGAAAATCTACGGTCGCGGTCAACGTCGCTCTCTCTCTCTCTGGATGGCGCGCGGGTCGGTTTGATGGACGCGGATGTGTACGGCCCGAACGTGCCGATGATGCTCGGCGTGGGCGACGCGCGCCCGGAAGTCGAGGGCAATAAGCTCGTGCCGACAGAAGCTTACGGCGTCCGCATGATGTCTATGGCTCTCTTGCAGCCGGGCGACAAGCCAATGATCGTGCGTGGGCCGATTTTGCACGGCCTCGTCAAACAATTTCTCTCGGACGTGTTGTGGGGCGAGCTGGATTATCTGATCGTAGACATGCCGCCGGGCACAGGCGATGTGCAGTTAAGCCTCGCACAGCTTGTCCCCGTACAAGGGGCTGTGCTGGTGACGACGCCGCAGGATGTAGCCATCGCGGACGTGCGCCGCGCGCTTCGCATGTTCGAGACGGTGGCCGTGCCTGTGCTTGGCGTGGTCGAGAACATGAGCTATTTCATCGCGCCGGATACCGGCAATCGCTACAACATTTTTGGCGAGGGCGGCGGGCAAAAGCTGGCGGAACAATACGGCGTGCCTTTCTTAGGTTCCGTGCCCCTGGGGATGGAAGTGCGTGAGGGCGGGGACAACGGCGTGCCCGTCGTGGTCGGCCAGCCGGACTCGCCGCAGGCCGTTGCTTTCCGGCACGTGGCCGAAGAGGTGGCGCGGCAGGTCTCAATCGAAGCCATGAAACCAGAGCTTGTTGTCTTGGGTAAAGCCAAATAATGTGGTAAAACATAGGTGACTTTGGGTTTGCGATTGGCATCTAATACCGTTGCCGCCAAAGCTTTTCCAAATCGCAAACCGGCAATTAAACTTAAGCTTTATTTTCATCAGGAGAAAGAAATCAAAATGTCTGCAACAACAAATACTACTACTGCTGCCCCGCCGGTAACTACCACGGCTCCGGCGATGACGATGGAAGTCACAGAGAGCGCGGCAGTTGAAATTCAGAAATTTATGGCGAGCGAAGAGGGCTTGCCGGAAACCTCCGGCCTGCGCGTGCGCGTCGTGCCCGGCGGCTGCTCCGGTTTCCAGTACAGCCTGAACATCGAAGAAGATTCGCGTCAGGGCGACCACATCTTGAACGAGAACGGCGTGCGTCTTTTCGTAGACATGTTCAGCGCGCAGTATCTGGACGGCGTCAGGATTGACTATGTGACGGGCGTGATGGGTTCGGGCTTTACCTTTACCAACCCGAACGCGACGGGCGGCTGCGGCTGCGGCTCTTCGTTCACCGCTTAGTCGCAAAATCAGGTCTCAAGATAAATAAGCGCAGCACTCGGAGGCTTCCTAGTGCTGCGCTCTATTTTTATGGGCGGGGACCGGGTTTATTTCTTTCCGGTAGCGGCTGCGCCCTGCGCCTGCGCCGTCTTGCGCGTATCGCGCTCGCGGATGCGTGCGGCCTTACCGCGCAGCCCGCGCAGGTAGTAAAGCTTGGCGCGACGCACGCGGCCACGCTTGATGACATCTATGTGGTCAACAATTGTGGCGTGCAGCGGAAAGATTCTTTCGACGCCGACGCCGAAGCTCGTCTTGCGCACCGTGATGGTCTCGCGCACGCCGCCGTGCTTGCGCGCGATGACGACGCCCTCAAAGACCTGCAAGCGTTCTTTGGTTTCCGATTCTTTGATTCGCACGTGAACGCGCACCGTATCTCCCGGCTGAAAATCCGGAATGGATTCGCGCAACTGCGACTTGTCAACTGCGTCTAAGCGATTCATTTCAAGTTACTCCAATTTTAGATTTGCGATTTTAGATTTGCGATTGGATAAGGTTAAAACCCAAGATTCGTAAATCTAAAATCAAAAATTATTTCAAAAGATCAGGCCGGTTGCGCTGTGTCTTTTCGAGAGCGCGTTCCGTGCGCCAGCGTGCTATCTCTTGATGATTGCCGCTCGCTAAAACTTCCGGCACGCGCATCCCGCGAAACTCGGGCGGGCGCGTGTAGTGCGGGTAATCAAGGAGTCCGTCTGAGAAGGATTCATTAACCGCAGAGGTCTCGCTCCCCAAAGCGCCGGGAATCAGCCGCGTCACGGCATCCACAACGACGATGGCCGCAGGCTCGCCGCCCGTCAACACGTAATCCCCGATAGAGATTTCGTCCGTCACAAGGGCTTCGGCCACGCGCTCGTCAACGCCTTCGTAGCGACCGCAGATAAGCACTATGTGCTCGGCTTCAGTCGCCAATTCCTGCGCTACGGCCTGCGTCAAAACTCTGCCTTGCGGCGAGAGCAAAACGACGCGCGTTCCTTTTTCAAATAAGCTGCGCTCGCTCGCGCCCGTCAAATTTTCAACTGCGGCGAAAATCGGCTCAGGCTTTAAGACCAATCCAACGCCGCCGCCAAACGGACGGTCGTCAACCTGCCTGTGCTTATCAAAAGTCCACCGGCGCAAATCATGCGCCGCCACTTCCACCAAACCCGCCAAGCGCGCCCGCCGGATAATTCCGAAATCAAACGCCTCGCGAAAGAAATCCGGGAAGATAGTGATGATGTCAAAACGCATTTTGGATTTTGGATTTTGGATTTTGGATTAGCGAGCGGATTGAATGAGATTAACGTTCTGTCTTTCAATCCAAAATCCAAAATCCAAAATCTAAAATTCTAATAAGCCTTCCGGCGCGTCTATGCGTATCAGCTTGCGTGTGGTGTCAATCTCGACGCAAATTTCTGCTGCGAGCGGTATCAGGTGTTCGCGTTTCGTGGCTGCGCCGTCAACCACCAGCACGTCCGTTGCTCCAGTGTGCAGGACTTCGCGCACCTGACCGATGTGCTGGCCGTCAATGCTTTCAACCCTGCAACCCGCCAGCTCCCAATCGTAATACTCGTCTTCCGCAAGCTCTACACGTTCCGATTCGGGGACGGTCAGCTCATAGCCAATCAGCGCGCTCGCTTCCTCTGTGCTGTCATAGCCCGCGAATTTCAGGACGATGCGCTTGCCTTGAAGCCAATGGCCTTCCAACGCGAGGAGTTGCCTGCGCCCGTCCGGCAGCACTGCGATGAGACGCCGAAGCCCCTCGAAGCGTTCGGGAAAATCTGTCAAAAGATCTGCGACGACCTCGCCGCGCAAGCCCCTGACTCTAACCACTTGCGCCACCGCGACCAGTTCGCCTGTTTCAACGTCCGCCGCGCTTTCGGAAAGCTCTTCGCTCATTCGACGATGTCAAGAATGTAGCGGCGATTGGCTTTCATGCTCGCGGCATGCAGGAGCGAGCGCAACGCGCGCACGGTGCGTCCCTGCCGACCGATGAGCTTGCCCATGTCCGTTTGCGCGACGCGAACCTCAATCTTGACGGTCGAGCCGCCTTCGATTTCGCGCACGTCCACCGCATCCACGTCGTCCACCAAAGACTTCACGATCATTTCAACGGTGTCTTTCATACAAAGTCTCAAGTCCCATGTCTCAAGTCCCATGTCCCATGATGCTCGTGACTTGAGACATGGGACTTGGGGCTTGGGACTATTCGGTCGGCTGCGGCTGCGGCTCTACAGCTTGCGCTTTCGCGCTTGATTTAATCAGGCGGCTGACGGTCGCTGTCGGTTGTGCGCCCTTGCTGATCCAGTATTGAGCGCGCTCCATATTAAGGTTGACCGCCGCAGGCTCGCGCGTCGGGTCGTAAGTCCCGATGTTCTCAAGATACGCGCCATCGCGCTTCGAGAGTTTTTCCTTGACCACGATCCTGTAAGCGGGACGCTTCTTCGCGCCCATACGCATTAATCTAATGGCTAACAATTCTTTTCCTCCAAGTGATAAGTGATAAGTGATAAGTGATGAGATAAGAACGATGCTGTTTCTTATCACTTATCACTTATTACTTATCACTGCCTTTATCGTCTTTTCTTCCGTTTCTTCTTTTTCAGCTTCTTGCGTGACGGCCCGGCGGGCAGCGCGGGCATGCCGCCTGCGAAATCATCGCCATCGCCGCCGCCCATCATGCCGCTCATGTCGGGCATGCCCATCATCCCTGCCATGCGGCGCATCATCTTGCCTTTGAGACCGCCGCCTCCGCCGCCAAACATGCCTGAGCCGGAAAGCTGGCGCATCATCTGCCGCATCTCCGTGTACTGTTTAATCAGCGCGTTGACTTCGGCGACGTTTGTTCCTGAGCCGCGCGCGATTCTGCGCCTGCGGTTGGCGTTCAGAATCTTGTGGTCGCTGCGCTCTTCGCCGGTCATCGAATCAATGATGGCCTCTGTGCGCTTTAGCTCTTGCTCCATCTGAGCGGATTGCTCGTCGCTCAGCTCCGGCATCCCGATGCCGCCCAAAAGCTGGTCGGGCAGGAGCTTCATAATCTTTGAGAACGAGCCGAGCTTTTTTACCTGCCTGAGCTGCTTGCGAAAATCATCGAGCGTGAACTCGTTCTTCTGAAGCCGCTTCATCTGCTCTTCGGCTTCGTCCTGATCTACCTTCGACTGAACTTCTTCGATCAGCGACAGCACATCGCCCATGCCGAGGATGCGCTGCGCGATGCGGTCTGGATAGAAAGGCTCAAGCGCGTCGTATTTTTCGCCGACGCCGACGAACTTGACCGGCTGCCCT
>JACMLC010000143.1 GCA_014379795.1 Pyrinomonadaceae bacterium | reverse complement strand
TTGATGCACGAGATTTATGTGCGTCAATCTATCGAGGCTGGTCTGGCTGATAGCGAGGCCGGAAAGGTCACGGATGTCACCGAAGTACGTACTAGATTCGGGTTACAGCCGTGAACGTTCTCTGGACGGATGCAGCCGTCACCCAGCTTCAGTCCATTTATGATTACGTGGCGCAAACCTCACCCGGATATGCTCGCCGGATTATTGACCGCTTAACCAGACGCTCAAGACAAATAGAATATGCGAATCAAGGATAGAAATAAATTCGCTGCTTTTCTTTGCGCTCTTTGCGTCTGTTCTCTCTGCGGTCTTTGCGGTTAAATGCTTTTTTAACGCAAAGACCGCAAAGAAGGGACGCGCAAAAAGCGCAAAGAGTTTCTACTACTTGATCTGCATAGAATAAAACTGCCGCTTGAGCTTTGTCTGATAGGCAATAGCTTTATGACTTTCATTTTTATAAGGAGTAGAAAACATGTCTGCGAAGATAAAGATTATCGGATACCTGTCATGTTGCCTGTTATTGATGCTGTTGCAGGCTTCGACGGGCGCAGGCCAATCTCGCCGCTTCAATGGAAATAAAGAGGCCAAGCCTTATACACTGAATCTTCCGGCCATAGATAAAGTCGAACTGATGAAGCTCAAGAGCGAAGGCGATGGGCGCGAGTGGTCGGTTGAAAACAGCAAGATGGTTGACGGTGTTGAAGCACAGAAAATCGCTGCATCATGGCGCAGTCAAACTTATTATCCTAACTCGGCTATTTGTCATTATCCGGGTTACGCAATTAAGTTCTATGCCAGAGATAAAGTTATCGTTTATGCGAGCCTATGCTGGGAGTGTAATAACATTGGCTTCATCACGCCTGACCTTAAAGGCACGCAGGGCTTTGGCGGCGATGACAAGAAGGGGCAGCAGCTTTTACAGATGTTCCGCACAGCCTTTCCTGAAAGCCAATAGCTTTCTTTGGCACAGACCGATTCAACTGACAGGAGTTAATGAATGTTAGAGCTGCGTCCTAATTGTGAATGCTGTGATAAAGACCTGCCGCCGGATTCGACGGAAGCGATGATCTGTACTTTTGAATGCACCTTCTGTCAAAGCTGCGTCGAAGGTAAATTGAATTTTGTGTGCCCGAACTGCGGCGGCGACTTCGCGCGGAGGCCAATCAGGCCAGCTCATTTGCTGGCTAAATTTCCCGCATCCGTTAAACGAGTCTTCAAGCCGGATGGTTGCGCAGCCGCTTAATAACCGTCTAACAAATATCTTTTCAAATAACTCCAATCCAGCTTGTAATGTGAGAGGCCGATGAACTCAGTTTACGTTTGCTCCAACTGTCGTTATCGTTCTCCGTTCTATCTGGCGGACTGCCCCGGATGCGGGCAGGGGACTTTCTCTGATGCTGCAATCTACGAGGGCGTGAGTGCATCTTCTGCCGCCGCTGCTCCCGCGACCGGCGAAGATCGCACTTGTTATAAGTGCGACTTTGAGACCAACCAAATTCTGGCTGAGTGTCCGAGATGCGGAAAGCGTCTGCGCACGGCGGGAGAGATTATCTCGCTCGGCTGGGCGCTGGTCATCATCGGCGGCAGTCTAACAGGTTTGATGGGCGCGATTACAATCGGCGTGACTTACATTATTTCTCAAGCGGGAAAGTCAGGCTCAGGTTTCGGTGAATTCAAAGGCGGGACGAAAGAGCTAGCTCTGATTTACGGAATTTTTGGGCTGGCGCTGTCTTTCGGAATAATCGCAATCGTGGCTGGCGTTTATCAGATCATGTTCGGTAAGCGCAACAAGAAATTGGTTCGGGTCATGTTGGTAATAGTAGTTGTGCTGCTGGTCTTAGCAGAATTAGTTCAAATTTTTCTGTAATTCGATTTCGAGAGCTTCAAAAATTTTTGATGATTCATAAACGCTATCTTTACCTGCTCCTGATTTTGTCTCTGATACTGGCGGGCGCATGTCGCCGCACAGAGAAGCTGCCGGAAAAATCTTCTGCGGAATATCGCGCGCTTGTTTCGGCTTTTTATGTCGGGCTGGCGGCGCTGCAAGTCGGCGATGATGCGCGCGCCGATGCGAAGTTAAAGCAGGCGACGGAGCTTGCGCCGGACGAGCCTGCCGTGTGGGCCAATTGGGGACTCTTGTCTCTCAGGCGCAGAGAGTTCGATGCGGCGGCGGAAAAGTTAGAGAAGGCGCGCACACTCGCGCCTGACCATGCGCAAATATATGTGCTGCTTGGCCTGCTGGAAAGCAGTCGCGGGAAGTTGACGGAAGCGATTGCACATTTGCGCCGCGCGGTGGAATTAAATCCGAAAGATTTGAAAGCTCTTTATCTACTTGCCAGCGAAGTCGAACGCGCGGGCGGCGACGCGAGCGAGGCAGAAGCGCAAACGTTGGTGGCAAAAATTCTTGAAGCGCAGCCGGACAATCTCGCTGCGCTGCTGGAATTGACGCGCCTCGCGGCCAAGCGCGGGGATACAGAGACGCTGCAAAAAAACGTGGCGCGTATCGGCGCGCGTGCGGGCAACTGGCCTACAGAGATACGCGAGCAGTTTGATGCCTTGCAGTCCGCCGCGCAAAGCTCGAATCCGCGTGCGGCAGCCACGCGCGTAGCCTTCCTGCGTAACGTCTTAGTGCGCGATGCCGAATATCGGCGGGGTCTTGATAGCATCAAGACTCCGCCGGAAATTGTCGGCGAACCTGTCGCGCGATTTATCAAGCTCGAATCGCCTACCAGCGCGCCCGCCGCGCCTGATGAACATCTCTCTTTCAATATCGAACCGCTGACGGATGAGAGTAATGCTAAATGGGAATGGGTCGGCGCGGTCTCGCTGACGGGCGAGGGAACACCCGCGATCGTTTATGCGAACGGGCGTGAAGTGCAGATTGCGGGCGGCGCGAAATTAGCTTTTCCCGGCGGGAAGACAGCCGCGCCGCCTGCGCCGAACGGCGTGCTAGGCATTGATTACAACTACGACTTCAAAACCGACCTCGCGCTGGCAGGCGCAGGCGGCTTTCGCTTGTTCAAACAAAACGACTCAGGCGCATTCGCAGATGTTACGTCGCAGACAAAGCTTTCCTCTGCCGTCACGAACGCCGCTTACACCGGAGCATGGGCGGCGGACATAGAACTAGACGGCGATCTGGATATCGTGCTTGGCGCAGTCAAAGGCTCTCCGCTCGTCTTGCAGAACAACGGGGACGGCACTTTTAAAGAGATACGCCCGTTTGCCGAAACTGGTGAGCTGCTCGATTTCACGTGGGCTGATTTTGACGGCGACGGTGATCCTGATGCAGGGCTGCTGGATACTTTAGGCCGCTTGCGTGTGTACGCCAATGAGCGCGCAGGGCAGTTTCGCGCGCGCAACGTGCCAGCCAACTTTGCATCTGTGAGGGCTTTCGCTGTGGCTGACGAAAATAGCGACGGTCTTTTGGATTTAATCTTGCTGCAAGCGGATGGTGTTGTGTTCCGGCTTTCAGATAAAAGCGAAGGACTAGATTGGGAGACAGCGGAAATCGCCCGCCTGTCGAATGCTCCTAATTATCTGCATCAGGATGAAAGGGTGCGGTTGCTGGTTGCCGATTTGGACAACAACGGCGGCCTTGATCTGGTTTCATCCGGCACGGCAGGCGCGCTGGTTTTGCTCAAGGATGAGAAAGGCAAATTCAAATCGCTTCAACAGCCTCCGGGTGTGCGCGCTTTTTCCGCTGCCGATTTGAACGCGGACGGGCGACTTGATTTTGCAGGGCTGACGGCTGACGGCAAGCCGGTGCGCGTCATCAACAAAGGCTCAAAAAATTATCACTGGCAGGTGATTCGCCCGCGTGCGCAAGAGACTACGGGCGACCGGAGAGTCAACTCCTTTGGCGTCGGCGGCGAGATAGAGATACGCGCAGGGCTGCTGACGCAGAAGCAAGTCATCACTAGCCCGCTCGTGCATTTCGGCTTGGGCACACAGGGGCAGACGGACGTGGCGCGCGTCATCTGGCCGAACGGCTTTCCGGACGCGGAGTTTGAGCTGAAAGCGGATCAAGCTGTGCTCGCAGAGCAGCGCCTCAAAGGCTCTTGCCCGTCTCTCTTTGCCTACGACGGCAAAGAGATGAAGTTTGTCAAAGACTGCGCGCCGTGGAGTCCGGCCATAGGCTTACGCATCAATGCTTCCCAGACGTTAGAGGTCACACAGACTGAGGAGTGGGTCAAGATTCGCGGCGACCAGCTTGCGCCGCGCGAAGGCTTCTATGACCTGCGCATTACAGCCGAGTTGTGGGAGACGTATTATCTGGATCATTACGCTCTGTTGGTCGTGGATCATCCACATGGCACGGAGGTCTTTGTTGACGAACGCACGGCCAGAGTCGCGCCGGAGCTTAAGGTCTACGCGACAGCGACGCCGCACACGTTCGCGCAAGCGTTAGACGAGCGCGGACAAGACGTGACGGACATCGTGCGCGCGAGCGACGGCAGATTTCTGGATACGTTCGGACTCGGCTCTCATCAGGGCATCGCGCCCGCTCATTACGTGGAGCTTGAGTTGGGCAATGACGCGCCTGCCACAGGCCCGCTCTGGCTCATCGCGCACGGCTGGCTGCATCCGACCGACGCCTCGATTAACGTTGCCATCAGCCAGAGCAGCGCCGCGCCGCCGCAGGATTTGCAGTTGCAAGTACCGGACGAGAAGGGCAACTGGGTTGTGGTACAGCCGCACTTAGGGTTTCCTTCCGGCAAGAACAAAACCATCCTCGTTGATCTGAACGGAATCTTTCGCCCGAATGCGCCGCGCCGCCTGCGTCTCAGCACTAACATGGAAATCTACTGGGACGCGCTCGAATGGGCAGCCGGGATGCCCGAGGCTCAACTGAAAATAGACCGTCTCAATCCGGCAACGGCTGACCTGCGTTTTCGCGGCTTTTCCGAGATGAGCCGGGCTGGTAAATCCGCGCCGGAGACGCCGGAGTATCACGTCGTGGATACGACACAGCGCTGGCGCGATCTGGTGGGCTACTACACGCGCTTTGGCGACGTGCGCGAACTGCTCATGCAAGTGGATGATCGTTACGTCATCTCAAACGCGGGTGATGAGCTGTTATTACGCTTTGCCGCCTTGCCTGCGGCTGCGGACGGGTGGATGCGCGATTACGTGCTGATCGGCAACGGCTGGATTAAGGACGGCGACTATAATTCCATGTTCTCCAAAACTGTGCTGCCCTTGCCGTCGCGCGCAGAGCGTTATTACACTAAAGCCGCTGCACGCTTGGAAGACGATCCGGTCTATCAAAAATATCCGCAGGACTGGCAGAACTACCACACGCGCTACGTCACGCCGCAGAGTTTTACGGACGCGCTGAGAGTTAAATAATCGAAGTTCAAGAGCATGAAACAAAAGTCTTACATCGCGCGAGTTTTGCTCGTTATCTTTTTCGCCGCGCTGCTCGCTACCCCTTTGGTGATGAAGCGTTGGTATGCGCGTAATGAGGCGAAGACAAATGAGAATGCGCAGGACACGCTCAAGCGTTACGGCTTTCAGTTAAAGGAAGTCGCGCGCGAGGCGGGCATCAGCTTCACGCACACGGCTCCGAAATTGGATTCAAAGCTCGATCACATCATGCCGCAGGTCGCTTCGATGGGCGCGGGCGTGTCGGTCGTGGACTATGACCGCGACGGCTGGCAAGACCTTTATGTAACCAACAGCGGAGAGGGAAGTCTTAATAGTCTCTATCGCAACCAACATGATGGCACGTTCAGGGACGTGGCGGCGGAGATGGGCATCGCGGATGTCAATCAAGTTGGGACGGGCGTTTCGATGGGCGCGGTGTGGGGCGATCATGACAATGATGGTTATGAAGATGTTTTGCTGTACAAGTGGGGCAGGCCGGAGCTTTTCCATAACGAGGCTGGAAAAAGTTTTACGCGTGTGACTGAGAAAGCAGGTTTGCCCGCGTGGGTCAATGCAAACACGGCTCTGTGGTTTGATTATGACCGCGACGGGAGACTTGATATTTTCTTAGGCGGCTACTATGCGGAGAACGTCAACCTCTGGCGTCTGGAAACGACAAAGATGATGCCGGAGAGTTTTGAGTACGCGCAGAACGGCGGGCGCAAATTTCTGTTGCGCAATCTAGGCGACGGCGCGTTTGAAGACGTGACGGAACGGCTTGGCATCAACACGCGCCGCTGGGCTTTGGCGGCAGGCGCGGCAGACCTGCGCGGCACGGGTTATCCAGACCTTTTTATCGCCAATGACTACGGCGTGTCGGAGCTTTTCTTTAATGATGGAGGCAAAGCTTTTCGTGATGCGGGCGAGCAAACAGGGGTCGGCTTCGCTCCCAAGAGCGGGATGAACGCGGCGTTCGGCGACATCCTGAATCAAGGCAAGTTCGCTATCTACGTCACGAATATTTCGGAAGAGGGCGTGTTGCTTCAAGGCAATAATTTGTGGATGCCGAAGGACGGGACGAGCGGCGATAATTTGAAGTATGAAAACCTTGCGCGTGCGATGGGCGTGGAGCTTGGCGGGTGGAGCTTTGGCGCGCAGTTCGGGGATTTAAATAATGACGGCACGCTCGATCTTTATTTGACGAACGGCTATGTCTCTGCGGAGAAGGGAACGGATTACTGGTACGACTTTGCAAAAGTCGCTGGCGGCAACAGCGCGATTATTTCGGACGCCGCGAACTGGCCTGCGATGAATGGCAGAAGCCTGTCAGGCTATCAACAAAAGCGCGTCTGGTTAAATGACGGCGCGGGAAAATTTTCCGATGTCGCGCAAACAGTCGGCGTCACGGATAATTTTGATGGGCGCGCGGTCGCGCTCGTAGACCTCTGGAATCGCGGCGTGCTGGACGCGGTAGTCGCCAACCAGCGCGGGCCTTTGCTCGTTTATAAAAACACGGTTGCGCCGGAAAATAACTGGATCGGTTTTACGCTCGAAGGCGGCCAGAGCAACCGCAGCGCCATCGGCGCACAGGTGCGCGTCTACTGGAACAATCAAGAGCAGTTGCAGGAAGTCTCAGGCGGCAGCGGCTTTTGCGCGCAAAACCAGCGCGGCTTGCATTTTGGCCTTGGCAAAAACGCGAAAGTCGAAAAGGTTGTCATTCGCTGGCCTTCGGGTAACATGCAAACCATCAACGCGCCTGAGAGCGGCAGAGTTCATTACATCAAAGAAGCCTGAGAAGTTTTAGAATCATTGACAAAATTTAGCCACAGAGGGCACAGAGAACACAGAGATATTAATGCTTTCACATTTGAGATTTAGAATTTGAGATTTCTTCCTCTGTGTTCTCTGTGCCCTCTGTGGCTAATTGAATTTCAGAATAAACCCCAGATGAGCGTTCCAACAACAGCCACTTCTACATCTATTCCGCCGGTATCAGGCGATTGCGCTCCGTCTCAGGCCGAAGGCTCGCCGCGTAAAGTTTTTGGCCTTGACCATCGCTTTATCGCGCCGATTCTCATCACCTGCATTTTGTTAGCCGGTCAATTGTCGTTCGGCATTCTTGAGAGTTATCCGAAGACCGCGCTGGCGATTATCACAGCCATCTGTCTTGAGCTGGTTCTCTCAAGAATATTTACGGGCAAGTGGCCGCACTTAGCGAGCGCGTATATCTCTGGCATCAGCGTCGGCATACTGGTGCGTTCGCCAGCCATCTGGCCTTATGCGCTGTGCAGCGCGATCTCTATCACTTCAAAATATGTTTTAAGAAGCAAAGACCGGCACGTCTGGAATCCGTCGAACTTCGGCATCTGCGCGATGCTCTTTCTCGCTCCGTACACGGTGGCAAGTCTGAGCATTCAATGGGGCAATAACATCTGGCCGATGCTGGTCATTTGGACGCTCGGCTCGGTCATCATCTGGCGTTTGAAGCGATTTCACATCACCTTCACATACGTTGTTTCATTCATCGCTTTTGCCTTGCTGCGCAGCTACATCACAGGTCATCCTTTCCTCGCAGAGGTCGCGCCCATCACGGGGCCTATGTACCAGCTCTTTATCTTTTTTATGATCACAGACCCGAAGACCACCGTCCGCTCGTCAAAACTGGCGCAGTGCGGAGTCGTCTTTACGGTCGCGCTGGTCGAGATGATCTTTCGCCTGATG
>JACMLC010000142.1 GCA_014379795.1 Pyrinomonadaceae bacterium | reverse complement strand
GCTTGGATGATTCAATCTACAGTGTCTCATGGTTGGGAAGGGCGGCTTGCCCCCGCTCTTCCTTATTTTATTCTGCAATCCGGTATTAAGAGCAACTTCTGGAACATCTTCATAGACGGGGAGTCTAATCAAACGAAGCGGGCGAGGATAACGGGAGCAGTTGTGACGGAAAGCACGGTGCGGCACTGAGGATTGCCTCATTGCCTTGAGCTTGAATTAAAAATAAATTCATACCGTGCAAGCAACCAATGTTTCGTACATTCATCTCTTAGACAAAAAGCAACGGCTCTATGCCGGGGCCGGGAAGAGCGCACTCCCCAGAGACTTCCGCCCCATATATGCCCGGCGTGCTTGGCGTCAACCGGCGGGCGTTATGCGCCGCGTGTCTTCTTTGTTTCACGCAAGCTCGCAGCAGGCGCACACGCTCTTTCTTCGGAAGAAAGTCTTAACCAGCCACAAGGAGTCTAGTCATGCTATCTGCCAGACTGTTCCGTAAACCTGTCGCGCGTCTCCTCGTTTTCTCGATCATCGTTATCTCAATGATTGGCGTCGGCATTCCGTTCGCCCCCGGCAGCCGAACGCGAGCCTGCCCCGCGCCGCCGCCGCAGCCCCTGCGCCAGCTCTACGTACAGAGCGCGCACGTCGTCGTCGCCAGCGTCGGCAAGAGCGAAGTCACCAAAACCGAAGGTGAAGGTGAAGGCGAAGGGGAGGATGAGGATAAGATGACTTATCTGAAGACCGCCTTGCTGGTCTCTTCGACTCTCAAGGGCGAGCCGGAGCCTGTCGTCTATGTTCATCATTGGATGTACAGAGAATATAAAGACACCATCAGCAGCGCGACAGAGGGCGAGCAGCTTCTGGTGTTTCTCTCGCAGAATAAAGAGGATGGAAATTATTACGTTGATGATATGAGCTATGGCATCAAGAAGCTCTCCGACGCTCACCTAAAAGTTTATGTCCAGCGCATCGAAGAACTGGCTTCGATCATGAAAGCGGAGAAACCAAGCGACACGGAAATCGTCGAATGGCTGGTGCGCTGCGCCGAAGACCCTGTCACGCAATGGGAAGGCGCATACGAGCTGGCAATGAGCCATTACGCAATCGAAGTTCAGACAGAGCAAGCCGCACGCGAAGCCACGAGCGCTGTAGAAGCCTCTGACACGGAAGCGGCGGAAGATGCACAGGACGTAACTACTTCAGAAGAAGCTCAGGCCGCAGAAGCCGGAGACGTGGAGATTAATTCGGATGAAGTTCCGAGTCAGGAAATCACCTTTATCGGTGACTATGCCATGAACGCTAAATGGGCGCGGCTGCTGACCACCGAACAGAAATATCGTTTGACGACCACGCTCACCAGCATCGAGACGCTTGATAGTACACATCATTATCTGATTGAGTTGGCGCAGAAATGGGATGATGCGCGCCTTGTTCCGTATCTGCTTACTCAGCTTCGCAAGGGCAGGGATGATGAGGGCAACTACTTCACAGACCAACTGATGATGATCGTCGCCAAGAAACTAGGTGATGAGGCTCTCGTGGCTCTCGCCGAAAAGATCAGCAACGGCGAAGAGGTGGGAGACGTAGACTACGCGGAAGAGACGGATGAAGCGAATAACGAAGCGGTAGTTGAGAAAACCGCCGAGCAGGAAGAGGCCGAACAAGCCGCAATCTTGCAGAAACGCAAGACGATGGTGCAATACTTTGTGACTTTGGCTGAAAGCACGGTTCCGAAGGCAGCTCCGGAGCAGGCCGTTACTGCCAAAGCATCTGCGACACCTTGAGCTGTAAGTTCATCAACTTCTGACTTCAGAAGCGAGGCGCTGGCTGGCAACATCCTGTGCCTCGTTTTTTGTTGAACGGCAAACACGCGTGCCAACTCATTAACAGCATCGCTCTCATGTTAAACTTCAGCGCGTGCGCCCTATGGCATCAAGCGTTCGAGTTGAGCGAGAGCTAAGAAAAATGGATTTTGACCCGCGTAATATTCTCGTCATAGATTTCGGCCAGTTGGGCGACGTGGTCTTGAGCCTGCCCGCGCTCAAGGCCATCCGCCAGAGGTTTCCGCGCGCGCGCATCACTGTCGCCGTCGGTAAATCCTGCGCGCAGGTCGTAGAGCTTTCCGGCTATGCCGATACCACGCTCGTCGTGGATCGCGTCGCCCTGCGCGACGGGGCCAAGCTGTGGGCTGTGATGCGTATCATGCGTATCGTCAAAGAAGTGCGGCACGCCCGGTTTGATTTCGTGATTGACCTGCACAGCCTGTCCGAGACAAACCTGCTGGGCTTTCTTTCCCGCGCGCCGCACAGGCTTTATGCGCGCAGACCGGGACGTTCCCTGGACTTTCTCTCAAACTTTCGCCCGCAGCCTGCCGTTGAAGATAAAGCAGCGCACGTGGTTGACCGTTACCTGAAGATGCTTGAACCGCTCGGCATCAAGGATGTGGAGCGCGTGCCGCGCCTGCGCACGCGTCCCGAAGACGATGCGGCTGTGGAGCAGTTGCTCAAACGCGAGAAGGCGCACAGCGGAACGCCGCTCATCGGGCTGTTCCCCGGCGCGGGGCATCCTGCGCGGCGTTGGCCGCTTGAAAGATTTGCCGCGCTCGCGGAAAAGCTGGTGCGCGATGACGGCGTGCGGATCATAGTGTTTGCAGGGCCGGAAGAACGCGCGATGGTCAAAGAGATGCGCGCGATATTTCCCAAAGGCACTATCATCTTTGACCGGCTCACGCTGCCGCAACTGGCTGCGGCGCTGGCGCGGCTTTCGGTCTTCGTCTCGAACGACACAGGCCCTATGCACATCGCCACCGCGATGGGCGTCTCGGTTGTGTTGCTGATGGAGCGCGGCTCGGCTGACATCTTTCTTCCGGTCTCAGGGCAGCATCAGGTTATCCGCGACAGCCGGATTCAGGATTTGACAGTTGATGAAGTCTACGCGGCGGCGCGCGAGATACTGGCGAGCGGGCGCACGGCCACGCTCTTTGCAGGCTAAAATTCCCAACTGAAGTCTGGGCACTTTTCCATTAGCCCAGCCGTCAACGCATTGGTATCTACACTCCTTTGAAAGCCTGAAAGGATAAAATTATAAAAGATGAAGGATGAAGTTTCGGCTTCGTCTTTTTTTATGTTTTATTGCAAACACAACTTAAATCGCTTATGTTTGTTGCACATATCAGAATGCGATATTTTAACCCATAAAGCTGTATGAAAAGTATTAAAGACATTTATCAATGGTATGAGAGCATTCCGAAAATGCCAGTGGATATGACTTCTCTTCAAAAAGTGGCATGGGAGGAACAAAATTCAAAACGGATTAATACATCTTTTGAAGGAGAATGGTTAATGGCTTCTCCTGCAATAATAATAGATATTAGTATAGATAAGATAACTGCATTTGCGAATTATGAGTTGGATTATATAATACTAAATTACAAAGGGCACGAAGGGGAACATTATCGGACTATCCGCGCTGATGGTACTCCTCTTCATGTTACACCTCATTTAGGAGTCAAGTACGAAATACTTTATGATAAATCTATTTTTTATGAAGCCTTAAAACTAATTCAAAGCAATAGCATGATCGAATTAGAAGGGGAAATAATAAAAGTTAGCCCACAAACGTTATCCCTATACCAAAGTCAACACATCAGCTTCCTTGAAATTCAGTTGAAACTTTCCCAAATCAAAGTAATAGAAAGACGCTTTTTACATGCAGACTTATTAGATGACAAACTAAAATTTAGGAGACCTCCTATTTCTTCTAAATGTTTCATAGCTACCGCCGCTTTTGGCAATCAAGATATAACTGAGGTAATTCAACTCCGAGAATTTAGAGATAATTTTTTAAGAAATTCCTTATTTGGAAGATTTCTAATAACTATTTATGGTCATTTATCCCCACCAGTTGCATATATAATCAAACAAAACAATTGGTTACGAAACTTGACTCGTATCTTTTTGAGAAAAGTAGTATTACCTGCGACAAAAAAGATTGAGCTATCTTTAAAAGTGTCCAGACATCAGGATTCCCACCTGACCCGATGAACAAAAAAGCTCACAGCACAGGGCGCGTCCTACTCATCTCCGGCGCGATTGCTCTCTCGCTCATCATCCTCTCGCTCATCTTTTTCCAGCGGCAAATCAACGGGCGCGCGCAACCGGAAAATGTTCCGGCGCGCGAGCAAACAAGTGGCAGCGAAGCAAACAATAGAGCGCAACCTCCCGCGTCGTTCGTCCTCTCCGATGCGCCTGCCGACCGAGAGCTGCGAAGCAGGATTGACGGGCTGATTGATTCGAGCAGCTTGAATTCCGCGCGCTGGGGCTTGTTCATTATGAGCGTGCGCGACGGGCGCGTGTTGCATGCGCGCGATGCAGGCTACGGTTTCACGCCCGCCTCGAACATGAAGGTTTACACGACCGCCATCGCGCTCGACCTGTTGGGAGCGAGCTATCGCTGGCGCACCTCTCTCTACTCCGCGACCGCGCCTGAGCCGGACGGAACCATCAACGGCGACCTGATACTTTACGGGCGCGGGCAGCCTGACATGGCTATCGAAAATAAGGACGGGCAGCACAAGTCATCGCTTGGCGTGTTGGCGGATGAGTTGTACCGGCGCGGCGTGCGACGTGTGCGCGGCAACGTTATCGGCGACGAGAGTTATTTTCGCGGCGAGCCGCTCGGCAACGGCTGGCTGTGGAATGACGTGCAATGGTATTTCGGCGCAGAGCCGAGTGCGCTGACCGTCGGCGGCAATGAGGTGACGCTGAATATTGCGCCTGCCGCTAAACCCGGCGAGCCTGCACGAATCAAGCTTGAGCCTGAGACTGATTATGTTCGTCTAGTCAACGAGACGATGTCTGTCGAGCGCGGGCAGCCCGCCACCATCGGCATCAATCGCGGTTTGTCAGACAACGTGGTACGGGTCTGGGGCGACTTTCCGCTCGGAGGTCGCGGCTTTAACGCGCGGCTCTCTGTGCATCAGCCTGCGCTCTGGGCTGCGCGTCTGCTTCGCGAAGAGCTGCGCGTGCGCGGCATTGCGGTCGAAGGCGAGGCGCGCGTCAGAAATGCGCGAGACACGAGCGAGCGAGAAAGATTCAATCCGCAAAGCGCGGTCGAGCTGGCTTCTACCAACGGCCAGACGCTCGGCGAAATCGCGAGCGCGGTCAATAAAGAGAGTTTGAATCTCGAATCTGAATTGATGCTGCGCACGCTTGGTAAAGAGAAGGGCGCGACGGCTCCCGATGCAGATGCGCGCAAGATGCTCACGCGAGGGGATGACGAGGCCGGACTCGCGGTCATTCGCAAGTGGCTCGACAATTCTGGAGTGCCGGCTCGAAACCTTTCGCTGCATGATGGCTCCGGTCTCTCGCGTCTTAATCTGGTGACGCCCGAAGCGACCGGAAGGCTGCTGGCCGCGATGACGAAATCTCCCGCCGCGGGTATTTTTCGAGACTCGCTTCCCGTGGCCGGACGCGATGGAACCTTGCGCTCGCGCCTGCGCGCGGCCTCAGAGCGCATCGTGGCCAAGACCGGCACGCTCACCTACACAAGCTCTTTATCAGGCTATGCTGTGACAGGCGATGGCGAACTGCTCGCCTTCTCCATCATGTGCAACAACGAAGCCACCCCCAACAGCAGCAGCATCCCGATCATTGACGCGATTGCCTTGCTGCTTACCACAAG
>JACMLC010000141.1 GCA_014379795.1 Pyrinomonadaceae bacterium | reverse complement strand
GGATGAAGGCTTGGGAGAAAAGTGATTATCATCAACCGACAGACATCATCCGCGCCGATTGGAGCTGGGAAGGCGCGCGCATGATGGCTGTGCTTGGACTCATCATGGGCATGCGTATCGCCGACAGCGAACAGATGCCCGCATGGGTTTCTACTTCGCGCTATAACCGCGAGCGCGGAACAGACCAGCCTGTAGATGAGCCATAGAATTGAACAGGCATGTTGAAGGGTATCGCAAACGGTATCTGAGCAGCCTCTCGCAGCGCGTGAAGGATGCGGCGGAGCAATAAAAAGGCTTCAAAGGGGAATCAATAAGCTATGGCGACACCTGAAAAGGAAGCTCCGGAAATCATCTCGACCGAAGAGATTTATCACGGGCGCGTCTTTGATATTTCTGTGGCGACGATTCGCGAGGGCGAGCAGACTTACAAACGCGAGATAGTGCATCATCCGGGCAGCGCGGTCATCATCCCTGTGTTTGACGATGGGACGGTCGCGCTCGTCCGTCAGTACAGGCATCCGGCTGTGCGTTATCTTCTGGAAGCTCCCGCGGGCACGCTCTCGCCGCCCGAACGGCCTGAAGACGGCGCGGCGCGCGAGTTGGAAGAAGAGCTTGGAGTCCGTGCCGCACGCATCGAAAAGCTGACAGAGTTCTTCGTCTCGCCGGGATTTCTGGAAGAAAAGATGTGGGTCTTTCTGGCTACGGGAATGACCGAGACAGCGCAGAATCTTGACGAAGACGAAGTGCTGGAAATCGTCCGCGTCTCTTTTCCGCGCGCGTTGGAGATGATTTCCGACGGCGAGATTGAAGACGCCAAGACCATCATCGGCCTGATGCTCGCGGCGCAGCGACTCGGCATCGACGCGCCGGATGCGAGCTATCCGGCGGTCTGATTTAAAGCAAAATTCATTTGCGCTCTTTACGTCTTATTGCAATCTTTGCGTTCGACGTTTGCGCATAACTCTCACATTCGATTGGAGCTGGAACAAAATCATGAGAACGATCTTCACTTTACTTTTGCTAACTCTATTTCTAGGAGCATCTGCTTCGGCTCAAGACATTGATAAACTACCGACGATTGCTGCGGTTGGAACGGTTGAAGTCGAAGCCGTGCCGGACGAAGTGAATATCTCGCTTGAGGTCGAGAAAATTGATAAGGACCTCCAAATCGCCAAGCGTCTGAATGATGAAAGCGTCGGTAAAATTTTGGAGTTGACGCGACGTTTCGACGTGAAGCCGCAGAACGTCAAGACCGCTTTCATTTCAGTCGAAATGAAATATGAAACCGTCCGCGACCCGAAGAAGAAAGTTTATGATGCGGGCGGAGACGAAATCGGCATCCGTGTTTTCAAAGGCTACGAAGTCTCGAAAACCGTTGTCATCAAGCTAACAGACGTTTCGCGTTTCGAGCAGTTTTTCGAGGAAGTGTTAAAGACCGGAATCACAGAAGTTAATAACGTCAGTTTTGAAACCTCGAAGTACAGAGAATTAAAAGTGGAGGCGCGTGAATTGGCGATTAAAGCCGCTCAGAAAAAAGCGATGGCGATGGCGGCTGCGGTTAATCAAACCATCGGCAAGGCTATTTATATCGGGGAAGGCGAAGGAATTGTGTCGGTCTCAAACAGAGGCCGCAGCAACAATTTTGTCATTGAGGGTCAGGACAATAATGACAATGTGCCATCGGCCAATTCCAGCGGCCTCACAGCAACCTTTGCGCCGGGAGCAATCAGGGTTAAGTCAAGCGTGACAATTGTGTTTGTGCTTAATTGAAAAGTCGGGATTTGAGAGTGCAGCTATGATTAATGTAACTAAGAACGAACAGCGATACCATTTCGAGAGCGACTGGCTTTCGACCTACTGGCATTTCAGCTTTGACCATTATCACGACCCGGGCAACATGGGCTTTGGCCCTTTGCGCGTCTTTAACGATGACGTGGTGCAACCCGCATCCGGCTTTCCCATGCACGCGCACAGAGAGATGGAGATTATCACTTACATCCTCGACGGAGAGCTTGAGCACAAAGACAGCACGGGCGCGTTTGACCGCATCCGTTCTGGCGAAGTCCAGCGCATGAGCGCGGGCACCGGGATACGCCATTCCGAATACAATCCTTCTCAAGACAAGGCAGTTCACCTCTTGCAAATGTGGATTACTCCGGCGACGAGCGGCCTTGAGCCGGGTTATGAACAGTTGCGCTTTACCAAAGAAGAGCGCACGGGCAAGCTGCTCGCGGTCGCTTCCGGTCAGGACATGCAAGGGACTGTGAAAGTTCATCAGGATACGACCTTCTATGTCTCCGCGCT
>JACMLC010000140.1 GCA_014379795.1 Pyrinomonadaceae bacterium | reverse complement strand
CGCCCGCCAGCGACAAAACTCCCGCAGCCACCCACACCAACAAAACTTTGCCCGGAGAGCCGACATTGCAAGTCATCACGCGGGTCTTGAGAAAGACGCCCGTGCCGATGACATTGCCGATGACGATGGAGATGGCGGCGATGAGTCCGAGGCCGCGAATCAGCGTGATGTTCGAGGGCGAGAGTTTGCTCATAGAAAATTTACGTTATGAGATATACAACCTAAGTTATGCGAATTAAGGGTAGAAACAAATCAACAGCTTTTTCTTTGCGGTCTTTGCGTCTTTTCTCTTTGCGATCTTTGCGGTTAAATGCTTTTTTAACGCAAAGAACACAAAGGATTTCGCGCAAAGAGCGCAAAGAGTTACTTCTCTTGATTTACATAGGTTCTAATTCCACTACCTGACGAATTCATAAATGGGTCTGTCGCCTATTTGCTTTGCCGTCGAACTGCTTTCCGGCAGCTCGATCTCCCGCAATCTATTTTCCCATACGCTACCGATTACTTCATCTTTTACACGGCTTGAGACAAGAGCGTAACTTCTTTCAAGGCTAGATACTTCTCTCGTTAAATTCTGTAGCCGGGACGCGTCATTAATATCTTTTCCATATAAAAAAGACCTGAACTGGTACAGGTCTCCTTTGTGACTCCCAATCATCATTGAACAGAGCGCCTGATTTTTTTGTATGAACCCATCCCACTCGTCACATAAATGCTCGATTGCTGCTAAAGCTAATGAGGCTTCAGGAAATGTAAAGAAAAGAGCATCGCCCAGAACCATTCGAATGGTACCTCCATATGCTTCGCAAACCTGATTGTGAAGTAGCTCAAGGTGGATAAGCAATCTTTCTACATCCTCTATCGGATGGGACTCAGCATAGGAGTTATAGCCATGCAAATCCGAGAAAACAATAACTTGATCTTTGATAATGCGCGTTCTGTGTTTTTGATCGAGCTTATAGATGCTCTGCGTTTCGGTAATGCCCTTTAAAGTGAACTCGCCGACGTAAGAGGTTCTTATCTCTGCCTTATTGAGAGCCAACCATGCCGCTTGAGACAAGTAGATTTCATCGGGAGGCGTAACCGATTCGATTCTAGCTGCCAGATTGACTGATTCGCCAAAAATATCTTTTTCCTGATGCAGCACATCTCCAAGCGTGATTGCTATTCGCACCGCCAATCTGGCATGGTCACCTGAACCGGCTTGAGCCGCGCGTAGCTCCTCCTGTATTTCGCTCGCGGCGAGTGAAGCTGCCGTCACACTGGGAAAGGTCATCCAGAAAGAATCGCCTTCTCCTTTTACAATGCCGCCGCTATGTTTTGCTGCAATGTCTAAAATGAATTGCTTGTGCTGTTTTAGCAACGTGCTCAAATCCAGCTCTGAGAGCATTCCGACTTTGGTCGTGAAGCCACGAATGTCTGTCTTCATGATGACAGTCGAATGCAAGTTGCTCATTGATTTTCTCTTACTGTTTTTAATAATTCATGCGAGTCAAGAGTAGAAAAATAATGCGTTTCTCTTTGCGTAACTTTGCGTCTGCTTCTTTGCGCTCTTTGCGGTTAAGCGCTTTTTAACGCAAAGAGCGCAAAGTAGTAAGACGCAAAGAACGCAAAGAGTTTCTGCTCTTGATTGACATAATTTGTGCTCTCAGACACACCGGCTGATTTGGAAATTGAATCCAAATTTATCTTCCCTGATTTTGTAGCTCGATCATCCACTGCGGATAGCGTGGCGCGGGCGCGGTCGCAGCGTTGAGCTGCTCTAAATCTTCCGCAGACAATTTAACGTCCGCCGCTTTGAGATTGTCTTCGAGCTGCGACATCTTGTTTGCGCCGATGATGATGGAAGTGATGCCGGGTTGCGCGAGCAGCCACGCGAGGGCGACTTGCGCGACGGTCGAATCATGCCGCTTGGCGACTTCGTCGAGCGCATCAATCGCATCGAACTTGCGGGCTTCGTCAATCGGCGGAAAATTGAATTCATTGCGCCGCGCGTCTTCCGGCTGCGGATTGTCGCGGCGATATTTCCCGGACAGAAACCCGCCCGAAAGCGGCGACCAGACCAGCGCCCCCAAGCCTTCTTCAAGACAAAGCGGCAAGAGTTCCTGCTCCAAATCGCGCCCGACGAGCGAGTAGTATGCCTGCAAGGAGACAAAACGCTCCCGGTTTTTCATTTCAGACACTGCGACAGATTTCATCAGGTGGCGCACAGACCAGTTAGAGCATCCGATGTAGCGCACCTTGCCCGCGCGCACCAGATCATCCAGAGCGCGCATAGTCTCTTCCAACGGCGTCAGGATGTCCCAGCCGTGAACCTGATAAAGGTCTATGTAATCCGTGCCGAGCCGTCGCAGGCTGGCTTCGCAAGCGGCGATGATGTGATGGCGCGTCAGCCCGATGTTGTTGACATCGCTAGTGCCTGTGCTCGCCCCGTCGCTCATCGCCGAGCGAACTTTGGTAGCGATGATGGCCGCCTCTCGGTTGATGCCGCACTCTTTGACGGCGCGGCCAAGTATCTCTTCCGACTCGCCGTAAGAATAAACATCAGCCGTGTCAAAAAAGTTGATGCCCGATTCCCACGCCCGCGCGACCATCAGGTTGGCGTCCGCCTGTTCCACTTTTGCGATGTTATAAAAGCTTGTACCGAAAGTCATCGTGCCCAGACACAGGCTCGAAACTTTTAAGCCCGTCCTGCCGAGTAAACGATATTCCATCAGGTGAAACCTTTCCTCACTGAAAAAATTTGCGGCATCTTAGCACGGAATAGCCTGCCATCAGCCAGACATAATTCATGCTACCATCCATGTTGATTCGTTCAACGGAAAGAAAAAGATGAGCGGCGCAAACAGCACACAGACGGGAGGGCGCAAGCCTTTCGTGCGCGAGATACATTTGGGAGCAGATGCGCTCGTGCCCGCCTTGCTCTCGCTTGATGCTGGCAGGAGTTTGAGCTTGCTCGATAGCTGCGGCGCGCGTGGGGCTGCGGCGCGGCTGCTCATCGCGGGCTTTGACCCGTTTGAAGTTATAGAAATCAAAGACGGCTGTGCGCGAATCACAAGCCGTGTTGATGACAGCATCACACACATCAAAGCGGGCGCGCTCGAAATTCTGGATGAGCGGCTGGCTCTCTATGCTTCGGAATTTTCCGGCCATCCACTTCACACGGGCGCGTGCATCGCGACGCTTTCTTACGACCTCGTACACAGCCTTGAACGCCTGCGCTCGAATCCAAAACGCGAACGCGCAGGCACAGAGCCTGATGCTGTTTTCGCTTTCTATGACACGCTGGTCATACATGACTACGCGCAAGGCAAAACGGTAATCGCGGGCAGCGGCGAGAGCGGGCGCATGGATGAAATTGAAGCTACGCTGCATGACGCGCGGTTAAAAGTTAAAGCTGAAAAAGCGCAGGCATCCGCTGCCGCCTCAAACCTGACGCGCGCGGAATATTTAGCGGCTGTCCGTCGCGTCAAAGTGCATATCGCGGCAGGCGACATCTATCAGGCGAACCTGACGCAACAGTTCTGTTGCACGCTGCCGGAAGAGCTTGGAGCGGAAGATATTTTCCAAAGCCTGCGCCGCGACCATCCGGCTCCTTTTGCCGCTTTCATCCGGCGCAGGAAAGATACTGTGGTCAGCATCTCTCCCGAACGCTTTGTGCGCGTTGAGTCGGAAAAGGCTGCGCGGCGAATCGAAGCATGGCCGATAAAGGGCACGCGCCCGCGCGGACACGAGCCTTTGGAAGACTCGCGGCTGCGCGCGGAGCTTGAGGCGAGTGAGAAAGATCGCGCGGAAAATGTGATGATCGTTGACCTGCTCAGAAATGATTTGGGGCGCGTCTGTCATTACGGCTCTATCGTCGTCGCGGAACTGTGCGCGGTCGAAGAGCATCCGACGCTCTTTCATCTGGTCTCGAAGGTGCGAGGAACGCTGCGTGATAAAGTCACTGCGGGCGACATCCTGCGCGCGTGCTTTCCGTGCGGCTCGATTACGGGCGCGCCGAAGATTCGCGCGATGGAGATTATTGACGAAGTGGAAACCGCGCCGCGCGGCCTCTCGATGGGAGCCATCGGATATTTCGCTTTTGACGGCTCGCTAGACCTCAATGTCGCCATCCGCACGATGACCGTCAGCAATCATGTGGCGCGCTTCAATGTCGGCGGCGGCATCGTCGCAGACAGCGATCCCGAAAAGGAATATGAAGAGTCTTTAGTCAAAGCCCGCGCACTGTTTCGCGCTCTGGGAGTAAAAATATAGCACCCGAAATAATCCACCACTAGCGAATAGCATTCTACCAAATCGGAAAAGACAATGTTGATAAGGACATCTGTCGCGTGTGGGGATAAATAAGTTTTTGGATGTTACTATATTGATAACTTGCATTGACGTAACGAAATATATTGCCAAATAATAAATCTCTTTGAGCAATCAGACTCCTCATATAGCAAATACAAGGAGCGCAGTCTAATGGACAAGAATCCCAAAGCCTTTGTGATTATGCCCTTCGATCCAGAATTCAACTCTATCTACGAGCAACTTATAAAGCCATCTCTTGAAGAGGCTGGATATGAGGTCTCAAGAGCGGATAGTTTTTTAGATCAACAGAATATTTTAAGTGACATCGTTCGCGGAATTACCACGGCTGACTTGATTGTTGCCGACCTTACCACGAATAACCCAAACGTCTTTTATGAATTGGGTTTGTGTCATGGCCTGCGTATACCGACAGTTCTTGTAGCGCAATCTATTGAGGAGGTTCCTTTTGATTTACGCTCTTATAAGATTCAGATTTATGAGACTCACTTCAATAAAATACATAAGTTGAAAGACGCTCTAAAAATAATAGGGGAGAGACACAAAAAGGGCGAAATCACTTTCGGCAGTCCAGTTATTGATTTCTCATTTAAAAAAAGTGATTTGATCGAAAATGTCACTGAAAAAATTCTTGCTGATGTCGGTGACGAAACAGTTGAGGATTTAGAAGAACAAGGTATGTTGGATTACTGGGTTGAAGGTGAACAGGCTGGCAATGAATTAACAAGTATTCTTTCCAAAACCTTGAAAGATAACGAAGGCGTTACGAGAAAGATAAAAAGGCACACGGCAAATTTAAATGCATTATCAAATAATCCTGGGGCAGGGTCAGCAGGAAAGTTTCATAAAGTAATATTACTTGCTGCCTCAGATATGAATACCTTTTCCAAAAAGGTTGAGGATATTCTCCCTCAGTTTGAAAATACTATAGAGAAACTGCAAGAGGGTTATTTGGGTTATATAAATATAGTGGCATTAGGGGCAGATGCGGAGAAAGAGCAAGTTGAAAAGTTTCGAGATACAATTGCTAGTTTGTTGCAGGGAGCTAGTGAAGCCAACGAAAGTACGCGTTCATATCGAGACGAAGTTTTATCATTAGGCGAACGCAATATTAGTAGAGACCTGAATCGTGCAAGTCGCAGGCAAGCTCAAGCTCTAGAAGGTATTATCTCTAATATTGAAAGGGTCGAGGCTTTTTGTCTCAAATCCCTAGAAGTAATTGACGAGAAGTTCGGGAACGATCTTGAACAATAAGTACATATGGATCAGGTCGCCACCGCGAAACATCTACGGTCATTCAACATAACTGCATAAAGGAAATGGTTAATATCCGGCAGCCGTGCCGTCGCTCCGGCGCGGGTCTGTTGCGCCGAGCTGCATGCCTGTTTTCTCTTCAATCATCACGCCCGTCACGTCGCCCATAAAACCATCGCGCGTGTAGCCGACATATTCGGTTCGCAGTGTGAGCATGTGCCCGCGACGCGTGAGGGCAGTGGCGGTGTCTGCGGATAAACCGAACGGCTCGTGATAAAGCTTGTCCGGCAACCATTGATGATGTATGCGCGGGGCGTCTATGGCTTGTTGTAAATTCATCTCAAAGTCAATGACGTTGACGATGGTTTGCAGCACAGCATTGATGATGCGTGGCCCTCCGGGCGAGCCGATGGCGAACCAGAGCGTGCCATCCCGTTTCAAGACGATGGTCGGCGTCATAGCCGAGAGCGGTCGCTTGCGCGGCTCGATAGCGTTGCGCTCGCTCTGTATCAAGCCGTAGGCGTTGGGCACACCCGGCTTGGATGTGAAATCATCCATCTCGTCGTTGAGCAAGAAGCCTGTGCCGCGCGCCACGACGCCCGCGCCGTAATCGCTGTTCAGCGTGTAAGTGTTAGCGACCGAGTTTCCGTCTTTGTCTACGATTGTGAAGTGAGTCGTCTCAGTGCCTTCGGCTCCGGCGGGACGCCCTGCGCGCACGTCCGCGCTTTTAGAAGCGCGCTCCAAATTTATCGTACTGCGCAAGCGTGCAGCGTAAGCTTTATCCATCAAGCCCGTGACGGGCACGCGCACGAAATCCGTGTCGCCCATGTACTCTGCGCGGTCTGCGAAAGCGCGCCGCATCGTTTCGGTCAACAGG
>JACMLC010000139.1 GCA_014379795.1 Pyrinomonadaceae bacterium | reverse complement strand
TTTACAACAACTGATTGACATGGCCTGCGAAGTGCGCGAGAGGGCGATTGCGCCTTTCTCTGATTTCCGCGTCGGCGTGGCGGTGGAAACCGACGACGGCGAGGTTTATACGGGCTGCAATATAGAGAGCGCGAGCTATGGCCTGACCGTCTGCGCCGAGCGCGTTGCGGTCTGGAAAGCCCTCTCGGAAGGCGCGCGTTGTTTTGGCCGCCTCGTGATTGTGGCCGACACAGAGATATTGACGCCCCCGTGTGGCACATGCAGGCAAATCATCTGGGAGCATTGCCGCAACACGACCATCGTGCTCGCCAACCTGCAAGGCGAGACGGAAACCCTGAACATACATGATCTCTTGCCGCGCGCTTTCGACGCGAGATTTTTGAAAGAGATGAGCGCTCAAAAAAAGGTGTAAGACATGGCCGAGAGCAAAAAGGAAGAAAAGCCGGAAGCAGTGAGCGAAGGCACTGCCGTTGAGCATGCCCTCAATATTTATGTGGGCAATGTCATTCATTTATTTCTCTCGCTGCTGGCAATCTTTATTCTGGCAGCGGCTGCCATCGCCGGTTACGAAACGGTTGTCCGCGAGTTCCCAAAGCTCTGGCAACCGACTGATGAATATAAAGCTTTACAAGTAGTCATCGGGAATATCTTGCTGGTCGCCATCGCCGCAGAGCTTGGACTACTGCTGCTTTTTCATCGCACGAGCGCGGCTGTCGAAGTGATTATCTTCGTCATCGCGCGCAAGATAGTCACTCCGGATATTAAGGCTTACGAATTATTGCTCAGCGTCATCGCGCTCTGCGGGCTGCTCATCGTCCGTTTTTATTATATGCCCGGTAAACCAAAATAAGGTGTGAAGCAAAACTTAAAACCTCTTTGCGCCCTTTGCGAAAAACTTTGCGGTCTTTGCGTTTAAGAAGAGGTTTTAACGCAAAGACCGCAAAGAAATAAGACGCAAAGTACGCAAAGAGAGAAGAGCCGAATCTCCCTCTTTAATTCGCATACGAAAATGAAAAAGCAAACGAATTTGCGCTCAATCTTTGCCATTCTTTTGATTGTGTTGATTTCTTTATCGCCTGCGGCTTTCGCACAGCAGCAGAGGAGGTCACGTGTGGATTTAATCGTGCGCGGCGGGACAATCGTGACGATGGACGGCGAGCGCCGAGTGATAGAAGACGGCGCGGTGGCGGTGACAGGCGGGCGCATCACAGCCGTCGGCACACGCGCCGAAGTCGAAGCTAAATATACTGCGCGCGAAATCATTGACGCGCGCGGGAAAGCCATCGTTCCCGGTCTCATCAACGGGCACACGCATGTGCCTATGACACTCTTTCGCGGGCTGGCGGATGATTTAGACCTTAACGAATGGCTGACCAAATATATTTTTCCGGCAGAAGCCAAGAACGTGACGGAAGAATTCGTGCGCGTCGGCACGCGGCTTGGCCTTGCGGAGATGATACGCGGCGGGACGACGACCTACGCGGATATGTATTACTTTGAGGACGCGATTGCGGACGAGACAGCCAAGGCGGGCGTGCGCGGCGTCCTCGGCGAAACGGTCATAGATTTTCCCGTCGCCGATAACAAGACGCATGAAGAGGCGATGGCCTACACCCAAAAGTTTGTCAAGAAGTGGCAGGGGCATGCGCTCATCACTCCGGCCATCGCGCCGCACGCGCCTTATACAGTTTCCGAAGAACATCTGAAAGCCGTCCGCGCTTTTTCCGATCAGACCAAAGCGCCAATCCTGATTCACGTGGCGGAGACGCGCAAAGAGGTTGAAGACAGCGTCAAGAGCAAAAACGCGCGGCCTGTCGAATACCTGTCGCGCATCAATTTTCTGAATGACCGCGTGATTGCCGCGCACGTCGTCTTTGCGGACGAAGGAGAGATCGCGACGCTCAAGCGCGCTGGCGTGGGCGTGGTTCACAACCCGCAGTCGAACATGAAACTCGCTTCGGGCGTTGCCCCTGTCCCGCAGATGCTCGTCGCAGACCTTGATCTGGGTTTGGGGACGGACGGCGCGGCCTCGAATAACGATCTCAGCATGTGGGAAGAGATGGATACAGCGGCCAAGCTGCACAAGGTCACGAGCGGCGACCCGAAAGTCGTCTCGGCGCAGCAGGCTTTTGAGATGGCGACCCTGCGCGGCGCACGCGCCCTGCACATGGAGCGCGAGATCGGCTCAATCGCCGTCGGCAAGCGCGCAGACCTCGTGATTGTTGACCTCGATGACCTGAATCAAACGCCGCTTTATAACATTTATTCTCATCTGGTTTATGCGACCAAGGCGGATGATGTACGCACTGTCATTATCGAGGGGCGCATCATAATGCGCGACCGGAGGTTGCTAACTCTGGACGAAAACGATATAAAGACGCGCGCACGTGCTTTTCGCGAGCGCATTATCAAAAGCCTCGCCCCATCAGGCACGCAAACAGGGAAAATTTAGCTGGCTCGGCTTGCCTTAAGCCGCAACGGAAGGCCATAATAGGCGCATCAAATTATTGGTGTTGTCTAGAGCGAGCCTTTCAAGCTCGCTTTTGTCTTTATGGAGTAATGCGTAGTGAAGGAAATTAACGAATGTAGACCCGCACGGTGGTTCTCCCAAAAAATAAATCTCTTATTGATCTTAGTCATCTGTGCTGTCGCAGCTTACGCGCAGGTAGCCGCCCCCGCTGCTGCCGCCCCAACGGACAGTGAAGCGATGCAGAAGCGGATTGTGAGGGCGCGTGCGCTGGCCGCCGCGCATAACCTGACCGCCGCTGCTTTTGAGCTGGACGCGATTCGCAATTCGACTACGGATGATGCCGTCCGCGATGTCGCGCGCATCATGTTGATGGGCATCCATCTTGAACAGGGCGATTACGGGCGTGCGCAGAATCTGCTGGAAGAAACATTCAAAGCCCGCACGCCGCAGCATGAAGGCTCGACGCGCTCTTATTTCGCAGTCGCCGGACAGACCGTCAACGGAGCGCGCGCGCATCTTGATCGTTATCGCGCGTTTGGCTTTAATGTCGCGGAAAAAGATTTGCCGCCGGAGGCCGTCAACGATCTTGACCGCCTGCGCGGGTTGCTTGAGCGTCTGGTTGAGCAATCCAGAGAGATTGGCGCGGGAGACGATAAGAATACAGATGCCTTTGCGCTGCTGGAAGACGTAGCGACCCTGCGTGCCGTGTTGTCGCGCAACGAAGAAGATCGCGCGCGATGGCAGGGCGAGGTGGCACAGGCGCGGCAACATCTGACTTCTTCGGGGACGCGGATGGCGGCTCTCAACGGTAACATCGCTGCTGTTAATCCGACTCCGGCGATGATAGCTTCAAAGGGCATCGGCTCTGCTACGACGCCTCGCTCTACAGCAGAAAGTTCTCCCGCCCCGGCCAATAATTCCGAAGCCAAAAAGGAATCCGGCGCTGTCGCTGACTCTGCCGTCGCGTCTGCTCAACCGGGCGGCGCGCAACTGCTTAACGTCGGGTCGCTGCTGGAAAAAGCCACACAGAAAGTCTCGCCGACTTATCCTGCCTTTGCCAAGAGCGCACGCTTGACGGGCGTCGTGCGCGTCGAATTGGTCGTGGATGAGAAAGGCTCTGTCACGAGCGCGCAAAGCTCAAGCGGGCCGGACATCCTGCGTCAGGCGGCGATTGATGCTGCGCGGCGGTGGCGATTTCGCCCGACCGTAAGCGACGGCAAGCCCGTTCGCATTACCGGATTTCTGAACTTTAATTTCACTCCGCAATAAGCAGCCATGCAGAACTCTATCACGCTGATAATTCAGCGTTTACCTAATCTTGACAAAAAAGTAATGTATCGCTATTATGGTGTCTGAAGGGGCATCATCAGACAGAGTATTTTATGAAGGTCTCGTCACAGGAAGAATATGGATTGCGCTGCCTTGTGCAGCTTGCACGCCTGCCGCAGGGCGAATCCCTGACGCTCTCGCAGATGGCCGAGCGCGAGGGGATTTCGACAGCGAACGCAGGCAAGCTGCTCTGGATTTTGAATAAGGCGGGGCTGGTGCAATCGCACAGAGGAACAAAGGGCGGCTATCACCTTGCGCGTCCGGCATCGGAGATTCGCTTGAGCGAAGTTATCAAGGTGCTTGACGAAGATGCTGTACAGGAGCACTGCAAGAGCTACACGGGCGTGATGGATGTCTGCATCCACACAGGAGACTGCGGCATTCGCCCTGTCATTTTGGGCTTGCACGAGATTGTGCAGAACGCTCTTTCGGAAATCACTCTGGCAGAGCTTATTGGGACGGAAGCCAACGTTGACGAGACGCTGCACCAGATACAGGGCTTGCAGCAACATTTCGGGCGCACACACAAGAGCGCTTGAAGAAGCGGTAATAGCATTTATTTTAACTAACAGCTTTGACGCGTGAGGGCGAAGCGGGAAACAAGATGAGTTCAATCGAAATACTTGCCAACAAAGAATACAAATACGGTTTTGTGACCGACATTGAATCCGATGTCATCCCGAAGGGTTTGTCGGAAGATACAGTCCGTCTGATCTCCGAGAAAAAGAATGAGCCGGAGTGGATGCTTGAGTTTCGCCTGAAGGCTTATCGTCACTGGTTGACGATGGAGGAGCCTAAGCACTGGCCTAATCTCAAATATCCCGCAATTGACTATCAGGATGTCATCTATTACAGCGCGCCGAAACAGAAAGCGACGAAGGCCAGCCTCGACGAGGTTGACCCCGAATTGCTCCGCACATTTGAAAAGCTGGGCATTCCTTTGCAGGAACAGAAACAGCTTGCGGGCGTCGCTGTAGATGCGGTGTTTGATTCGGTCTCGGTCGCAACGACCTACAAAGCGAAGCTCAGGAAATACGGCGTCATCTTCTGTTCATTTTCAGAGGCTGTGCAGGAGCATCCCGAGCTGGTCAAAAAATATCTGGGCACGGTCGTGCCGACCAATGATAATTACTTTGCCGCTCTCAACAGCGCGGTCTTTACGGATGGCTCGTTCGTCTTTATCCCGAAAGGCGTGCGCTGCCCGATGGACTTGTCAACTTACTTTCGCATCAACAACTCCGAGTCGGGACAGTTTGAGCGCACGCTGGTGATCGCCGAAGAAGGCTCTCATGTTTCTTATCTCGAAGGGTGCACCGCGCCGAAGTTTGATAAGAATCAGCTTCATGCGGCGGTCGTTGAATTGATCGCGCTCGATGATGCGGAGATTAAATATTCTACGGTGCAGAACTGGTACGCGGGCGACGAAGAAGGCAAGGGCGGCATTTACAATTTCGTCACCAAGCGCGGCAAGTGCGCCGGAAAGAACTCCAAGATTTCATGGACGCAGGTTGAAACCGGCTCTGCGATTACGTGGAAATACCCTTCTTGCATTTTGCAGGGAGACAATTCCATCGGTGAGTTCTATTCGGTCGCGCTGACCAATCACGCGCAGCAGGCAGACACAGGCACCAAGATGATTCATTTGGGCAAGAACACCAGCTCGACGATTATCTCGAAGGGCATCTCTGCCGGAAAGTCTAATAACAGCTATCGCGGCTTGGTCAAAATCATGCCGAAGGCTGAAGGCGCGCGTAACTATACGCAATGCGACTCGATGCTCATCGGCCAGAAGTGCGGCGCGAACACGTTTCCTTATATCGAAGTGATGAACAACACTTCGCGCGTCGAGCATGAAGCATCCACATCAAAAATCAGCGAGGAACAGTTGTTCTACCTGCAACAGCGCGGCATCTCGCAGGAAGACGCCGTCTCACTTATCATCAACGGTTTTTGTAAGGATGTATTCCTGCAACTGCCGATGGAGTTTGCGGTCGAAGCGACGCGCCTGCTTGGGCTGAAATTGGAAGGCAGTGTTGGATAAAAAAGCGTATTGCCGGAGTAAGTAATGATCGCTTTAGCCATTGATACCGATAAAGTCGCAGAGCTTTGCAGGCAGAACGATGTAGCTGTACTCGGTGTCTTTGGCTCATTCGCTCGCAGCGAAGCCACAGAGAGAAGCGATGTTGATTTGCTGGTGAAATTCTCCAAGCGTAAAAGCTTGCTGGCATTAGTGGCGCTTGAGCGGCAGCTTGGCGATGTCTTGGGACGAAAAGTTGATCTTTTGACAGAAGCCGCGCTGAGTCCTTATTTGCGTGAGCGAATTATGCGCGAACTGCGAGTGATCTATGCCGCGTGACGGATAAAGACGACTATAAAAACCAACAGAAGCCGACTGCTCTTGAGTGGTCGGCAATTTTTAAGGAGTGAAGAAATCATTGCTGGAAATTCGTGATTTATATGCAAGCGTTGGCGGGAACGAAATTCTCAAGGGCATCAGCCTGACGATCAACAAGGGTGAAGTTCACGCCATCATGGGGCCGAACGGTTCCGGGAAATCCACGCTCGCCAAAGTCTTGGCAGGGCATCCCTCGTATGAAGTGACGAAGGGCGAGATTCTGTATGAGGGAAGAAATCTGTTAGAGCTTGCGCCGGACGAGCGTGCGCGCGAGGGCGTCTTTCTAGCTTTCCAATACCCTGTAGAAATTCCGGGCGTCTCGAACGCGCAGTTTTTGCGCCTCGCTTATAACGAGAAGCGCAAGCACTTGGGCGAGGAAGAGCTTGATCCGCTTGAGTTCAAAGATTTGCTGAAAGAGCGTGCGCAGATCGTTGAGATGGAAGCGAGCTTTATGTCCCGCTCTGTCAACGAAGGCTTTTCGGGCGGCGAGAAAAAACGCAACGAGATTTTACAGATGGCTGTGCTTGAGCCGAAGCTGGCCGTTTTGGACGAGACAGATTCCGGCCTCGATATAGACGCGCTGCGCGTCGTCGCTGGCGGCATCAACAAGCTGCGCAATTCGGAAAACGCGATCATCCTTGTGACGCATTACCAGCGGCTTTTGAATTACATCGTGCCGGACTATGTGCATGTGCTGGCAGGTGGCCGAATTGTCAAAGAGGGCGGCAAGGAATTGGCTTTAGAGCTTGAGGAAAAGGGTTACGACTGGATTAAAGGAGCGGCAGCGAACACGGGTGCGACGAGCGCGCCGCAAGTTGGCTAAGTCAAGTATGGTGACGCAAACAGTTAAAGAGCAGAATATTTATAGCGCGGCTTTTCGTGAGTTTCAGGCGAAGCGCGGCAGCAGCGGGTTGTCTTGGCTCTCGCGCTTGCGCGAGAGCGCGTTTGATCGCTTTGAGCAGTTGGGATTTCCGACGACTGCCGAAGAAGAGTGGAAGTATACGAATGTCGCTCCGCTAGCCAAGACGAAATTCGAGCCAGCGCTTGAGAGGCAAGCTGGCAAGGATGAGTCCGGTGAACTTCAGTTGGACGAATTTTTATATCCCGAATCGCAGGGCAGCCAGCTCGTTTTCATCAACGGAATTTACCGCTCTGAGCTATCTACGCTTGAAGCCCTGACGGAGGGCGTTGCGGCCTTAGACCTCGCTGAAGCTTTCAAAGATGAGAGATATTCGGGAGTCGTGCGCGAGCATCTGGCGCGGGCGGCTGATTACAACGCGAGCGGCTTGACGGCTCTCAATACAGCATTTCTCTCAAGCGGCGCGTTCCTGCTGATTCCGCGCGGTGTGCAGGTGGAATCGCCCATCCATCTTTTGTTTCTGACAGACCCGCGCGCGGCGCAGCCTGTTACTTTCCCGCGCGTGCTTATCGTCGCAGAGCGCGAGAGCGCGGCGACGGTGATTGAAAGTTATGAGAGCCTTGCCGAAGGCAGCTATTTGACTAACGCTGTGGTTGAAGTCGCGCTGGCGGACGGCGCACGAATCGAGCATTACAAAGTCCAGCGCGAGAGCGCGGATGCTTTTCACATCGCGACGACGGCGGCAGAGCTTGGCCGCGATAGCCATTACGCGACGACGACGATTACGCTCGGCGCGCAACTCTCGCGTCATGACATCAGCGTGAGCATGAATCAGGCTGGCGCAGAATGTCACGTTGACGGCTTGTACATCGTCGGAGCGGGACAGCACGCCGACACGCATTCGCTGATAGATCACACGCAGCCGCATTGCGTGAGCCGACAGCT
>JACMLC010000138.1 GCA_014379795.1 Pyrinomonadaceae bacterium | reverse complement strand
TGCCGTTGACCTGATGCCCTTGTGACAGAGGGTAAGTCATCGCCACGAGCGGGCGCAGGGTCGTCCGTGTCATGCCGAGCGGCTGAAAGACCAGCTCGTTCATCGCGTCCGCATACGGCTTCCCTGTGACCGCTTCGATGACATGCCCTGCCAGCCAGAAACCGGGGCTGGAATATGAATAAACCTGTCCCGGCTCCGCAAACACCGCATCGTCTTTCCATCCGAGCGCCATCCGCGCCAGCGACTCATCATCATTCGAGATAAAAGGAGCTTGAAAGTCCGCGACGCCTCCGGAGTTGCTGATGAGCTGATGAGTCGTGATGCGCGCGAGTTTGGGCGTCAAGCTCTTAACATAAGTTCCGATGGGTTCGTCTAATTTGATTTTGCCCTGCGCCGCTAAAGTTACAAGAGCTGCGCCCGTGAACATCTTGGTCGTGGAGCCTAGACGAAAGAGCATGTCCGGCGAGACCTGCGCGCCCGTCTCAACATTAGCGAGGCCAAAGCCTTTGGCGTAAATCACTCGATCACCGCTCACGATTGCGACCGCCGCGCCGGGAGTATTCGTCTCTTTCAACTCTTCCAGCACGACTTTTTCCAGCGCGCTGAAGTCAGGTGTCGCAGTTTGAGCCGCGACCGGAGACGCAAACAATTCGCACATCGAAAACAGCATCGCTGTCATCAACAACCAAGCGGCGCGACCTTTTAAGAATTTCGTCATCAGAATTTTTCTTCTCCCGCAAATGTGATGTTATTTTGCCGCGCGACTTCTCCGCTAAGACGACTTCTGCAAGCTCTATGATGAAGCGGCTTAACGATTTCGGGGTGGCGCGCGCGACGCTCGAATTGACTTGTATGGCAATGGCGATTTTTGATTCGGGGAAATACATCATCTCCGTGATGTAGCCCGGAAAAAATCCGCTGTGTCCATACGAGATGCCGTGCGGCGTCGGGCGAATGATCACGCCGAGGCCATATTTCGCTTCCGGCCCCAAGCGAGCCGGAACGCCTTCGAGCATCTGCTTCAAGAGTGACGAATCAAACGCGCGCCCTTCGTAAAGCAGTTTGCCCCAGCGCGCGAGGTCTGCGGAAGTGGACGCGATGCCGCCGCCCGTCCACTCGAATTGCGGATTGATAGCGAACTTGCCATTAGCAATCATCGCATCGCTTCCGCCAAACGGATTGTCCGCTCCCGCGTAACCTTGCGCTAAGCCTTTGATGATTCGACTATCGGAGGGCACTGTCTGTTTGAGGCCGAGCGGTTTGAGAATCCGCCGCGTGAGTTCCTGATAATAGGTCGCGCCCGTCGCACGCTCGATAATCAGTCCGAGCACGATGTAATTCGTGTCCGAATAATCCCAGCCTTGCCCCGCAGCAAAAGGAGCGCGCGTGTCAAGGATATACGAAATCAGCTCTTCGGGCTTCCAGACCTTATCGGGCTGGTTGGTCAAATCCTTTGTGAATTTTTCGTTGAACTCGTAACGCACAAGGCCGGAAGTGTGGTTCATCAGCATCCTGACGGTGATGTCACGCGCATTGGGCAATCGCGCAAACCAGCTTTCGCGCCCCAGCCATTTTTCTATCTTGTCATCCAGACCGATCTTGCCTTCATGCACAAGTTGCAACGCGACAGCCGCCACGTAAGTCTTGCCCACGCTGCCTTGCAGCAACAAATCATCCGGCGTCATCGCTTTTTTCCGGCTCACATCCGACAACCCCGCAGCAAGGCCGAACGACGTGCCGTCCGCCAGAGCTACGCCAACGGTCGCTCCGGGAAATTTTCCGGCAGCATGAAACGCTTCAAGCTTCTCCTGTAACTTCCGGCGCAGCGATTCGTTGCCTGACGTGGTTACGGATTGCGCTTGAGCTTGAAAAGAAAATTGAATCGTCAGGCAGACGAGCAAGAGCAAACGCGTCATTGCTGTTTTGTTATTCATATGGTTTCGAGAGAAATTATTGCCACAGAGGACACAGAGAACACAGAGAAGTTCTCATTAAGCACTCTCACATTATTACTCTGTGCCCTCTGTGTTCTCTGTGGCTTAAACTCTTTTCAGAAGTTGAATGCGGCACGTATGTTGTGATGATAAACATACGTGCCGCATTGATGCGTTTGATTCTGCGCCTGTGATTTACGCTCCGCCAATCGTCGCTTCGGAGATGAGCAGGGTCGGCGAGGCTGAGCCGCCGAACTTAAAGCTCAAATCGTTGCCGACCATCGTGATGTTCTTCAAAAGCTTCAAGAGGTTTCCGGCCAGCGTGATTTCCTGTACGGGATAGGTCAGCTCGCCGTTCTCGATCCAGAAGCCGTTGGCTCCCTGCGAGACATCGCCCGTCACGCCGTTAAAGCCGAAGCCGAACAGAGAGGTCACATAGAGGCCGCTCTTGACGCCCTTGATAATCTCTTTCGGGTCGCTTGCTCCATTCTTGATGTAAAGATTGGTCGAGCCGACTCCGGGATTCGACTGGTAACTGCGCGCGGCGTTGCCGCTGGGTTTGAGATTGAGCCGCCGTGCGGAGTAAGCATCGCAAACGTAATTTTTCAAGATACCGTTTTCCACCACGGACACCTGCGAAGACTTGACGCCTTCGGCATCGAATGGTCTCGAAGCGGGGCCGTCCGCGATGGTCGCGTCGTCCATGATAGAGATGAGCGGCGAAGCGATGTCTGTGCCGATCTTGTCTACCAGAAAAGACGACTTGCGATAGATGCTCCGTCCGGATGCCGCGCCGAAAACCCAGCCGACAATCTGGCTTGCGACAAGGCGATCAATCACGATTGGAGCGGTCTGCGACTTGACCTTCTTGCCGCCAAGTTTAGCAATGGTGCGCCGCGCGGCTTCCTCTCCGACGGCCTTTGGCGAATCGAGCTTGTTCACGAAACGATTAAAGGTGAACCAGCCGTCCGTCTGCTTGATGCCGTTCTCTTCCGCCATCAGGTTGACGTTGAGGCTCGCGGTCGTAGACTTGTACTGCCCCACGAATCCGTCCGAGTTGGCGAGCGTCAATTGAAACGCCCCATCGAACCAGTTCGTGCCGCGCGTGTTTGTGATGCGCTTGTCGAAACTTCTTCCGGCATCTTCGGCGGCCTTCGCCATCTCGATTTTCTTTTCCGGCGTCAGCTTGGCGAGCGATTCATCGAACAGCATCAGGTTGCCGTTGTAAGTCCCCAAAAACTCTTTCGGCGCGAGGCCGTTGAACTTGTCCGCGCCTGAGACTTTGACGATCTCCATCGTCTCTTTGACGAGGTTTTTGACGGACTTGTCCGTAAAGTCCGTGGTGTAGGTCAGGGCGGTCGCATCGTTTTTGAAGATACGCATCCCTAAACCCTTGCTGATTGATTGTTGAAGCTTTTCAATCTGGCCGAGACGAATAGTGCTGTTGAACTGCGAGCCGTTGACGATGTACACGTCGCACGCATCAACTCCCTGCTTTTTGAACTCGGCGATAATTTCGGTGGCTAAGTTTTTGTAGTCCTGCATTTCGCGGCTCTCCTTTTTTATCCTTTAGGCTTTCCTGGTTTTGGTGCCGCCGACTGTAATCTCAGACACCTTGACGGTCGGGATGCCCATACCGACGGGCACGCTCTGGCCGCTCTTGCCGCACGTCCAACCGCCGTCCGTGAATTTCAGGTCGTTGCCGACCATCGTAACTTTGGTCATCACGTCGGGGCCGTTGCCGATAAGCGTCACGCCTTTTAAAGGAGCCGTGATCTTGCCGTTCTCGATGAGGTAGCTTTCGGTCACGGCAAAGTTGAAATCGCCTTTGGTGATGTCAACCGAGCCGCCGCTGAAACGCTTCGCATAGATGCCGCGCTCGACGGATTTGATAATCTCTTCGGGGTCGGATTTGCCCGCGAGCATGTAAGTGTTGGTCATACGCGGCATCGGGGCGTAGTTGTAAGCCTCGCGCCGACCGTTGCCGGTATTGGGCACGCCCATTTGTTTCGCGCTGATGCGGTCGTTCATGTAGCCGCGCAGGATGCCGTTCTCAATCAAAGTCGTGGCCGCTGGCGGATTGCCTTCGTCGTCAACATTGATCGTGCCGCGCATGTTCTCGAACGTGCCTTCGTCAACGATGGTGCAAAGCTCTGAAGCGACCTTTTGCCCGACGCGCCCGGAATAGTTAGCGAGCTTCTTGTAATTGAAATCCGCTTCAAGCCCGTGCCCGACCGCTTCGTGCAGGAGGATGCCGCTGTCCGCGTTGCCGAGCACGACCGTCTGCGGCCCCGCTTCTGCGTCCTGCGCGCTCAGGTTCAAGACCGCGAGCCGCGCGGCTTCTTTGGCGATCATCGCCGCGTTGCGTTTCTTGGAAAAATATTCGAGGCCGATGCGCCCGCCGCCTGCCTCGTAGCCGGTCTGTCGCTGCGTTCCGTCTTCGGCAATGCAGCTCGTATTGAACAGGAAGAGCGGCTGCATGTCCTGCCAGCTCACGCCGTCCGAATTGGCATAAGCGAGATACTTCACTTCATCGTTAAAGCCGCAAGTGACCCGGATAATCTTCGGGCTGTAAGCTTTGGCTGCGGTGTTGGCTTCGTTGATGAAAGCGAGTTTTTTGGAAAGGTCGGAAGTCGTGGCAAGCTCGCCGATGGGATAGAGATTTCGGGGGCGAATCTCGCCGATGGCTTTGGCCTTGACGCGCGCGTTCTTGTCATTGGCGATGGCGGCGGCGGCGTGCGCTGCCTGCATCATGTTCTCCATCGTCAAATCTTCCGAGAAGGCAAAGCCTACCTGATCGCC
>JACMLC010000137.1 GCA_014379795.1 Pyrinomonadaceae bacterium | reverse complement strand
TTCGTGGGGTTCTGCACGCCGAGCCCTGAGCCGATGGGTGCGGCCAGCGGCATCACAGCGGGGCATCCGGCGTCCAAGAGCTTTTTTGCCATAATCAGATCGTCAGTGAAATATGGCAGCACTGTGAAACCCTCGCGCACCAGCACGCGTGCAGCTTCCAATGTCTGTTCATTGTCAGGAAAGAGCGTGGTCTGGTCTCCAATGACTTCAAGCTTGATGAGGTTTGTCTGCAAAGCTTCGCGCGCGAGGCGAGCCGTGCGAATCGCCGTCTCCGCATCATAGCAGCCAGCCGTGTTGGGCAAAATCGTGAGCTTTGGATCAAGATGGTCCAGGAAAGATTCTTCGCTGCGGTCGAGCGGGACGCGGCGCACGGCGACCGTCACCATCTCTGCGCCCGAAGCCAGATGCGCCGCTTTCATCTCTTCAAAGCTGCGATACTTTCCCGTGCCGACGATGAGCCTAGACGTAAACGTGTGACCGGCTATCTCAAATTTGTCGCTCGCTGTTTCGCCCGCAATAGATTCTGTTAAAGTAGACATAATAAACTTCTCTTTCCTGCCTTAAAAAAGCATTTTAACGCAAAGGCCGCAAAGAAGGGACGCGCAAAGAGCGCAAAGTGTCTCTTCTCTTGATTCACATATTCAAAATTTACCACTAACGATCAATAATGGATAAGAGCTATGCTTTGTCTCATCACTTGTCACTCATCACTTATCACTGCTCTCTCATCCGCCGCCGACGAAATGTATGATCTCGATCTGGTCGTTATCTTCAAGAGCGATGCGCGGCCATTCTGTGCGGCGCACGACTTCGCGGTTGCGCTCGACCGCGAGGCGTTCGGGCGCGAGCGAGAGATGTTGTATCAAACCCTCTATGGTGAGGTTACCGGGAACGTCGCGCTTGTCGCCGTTGATGGTAATCTGCAAAAAAATCTCTCCCGCCTTTTTACCCTTGCTGGATGATGCGCCGCAGCTCCGCTTCATGACCATCTGCGGTGGCGCGAATCAGGATCGCCGCGCGCCCGCTGCGGAAGTGCGGCAACTGTGTGCTGATGGCGGCGATGCCTTCGGGGTTTGTTCGCGTCTGAAAAATCAGCGGGCGAAAGGTCGAGCCTAGAATCTTGACGATGACCTCTGCGCCGTCGGCAGGCTCTCTTTGCTCAGTCCCGCGCTCGACGCGCAGGCGCAGGTTGATGCGCTCGCCGCCGCGATAATTCTTTTCGTCAATCAGGCTCAAGCGCAGGGCGTCGCTGGTCGCGGCTTCGGCCCGCGCAAAGTCCGCGACAGGCTCATGCGAAGCGACGCGCAGGGATTGCGGCAAGGGCTTTGGTTTGGGAGGAGCAGCAAGCTTGCCCGAAGTCTTTGAAGCTCTGGCTTCCTCTTTACTTTTTTGACGCGGGCGGGGGGCAGGCAGCTCAGCCTCTTTGATTGCCGGAGGCAAAGGCGGCGGAGGCGGTGGAGGCTGCGACTCGGTTGAGACTGCTTTTTTTGCGGCAGCGCGTGTCGCGGCCTCGCGCTCGCTCATCTTCTTTAACTCTTCTAAACGCCCGGAGCGAATCGCTGCGCACATCAGCTTGTGCTGGCGTTGTAACCTCTCTGCCAGCACGGCTTCATCGAAGCCTTCGGCGATCAGATCATCGTAGCGCGCACGCTTGCTGGCGAGAATCGCGCCGCCACTGTAAACGAGCGAGAGAATCAGGGGCGTATCCAAGCCCTTATCTTCAGTCTGGACGTGATAGACGACGCCTTCGTGCTCGACATCGGTGTTGAATCCGGTAATCACAACGGTTCGCTTTTCGGGATTAACGAGTTGAATTTCAATTTATCGAGGTGCATCCTGAACAGTAGCACAGCCATTTTCGGGCGGTCAATCTTCACTTGCGCCGCGCGCTTTTTCGTTGAAAGAAGGCAGCTTGACACATATTAAGGCATGGACTACGATGCCCTTGTGCCATGATTCTCAAGCTGGTGTGAGCGCTTTCTCGGAACTGAAAATTCGTGTTCTGAGACGGCGAGAAGTGTAGTTTTCTGCGGAGGAACTATGCAGGATTTTCAACTCGGCCAATATTTACCAATCTTGTTGATGTTCATCGTGGCGGTGGGCTTCGCGGGCGGAAATATCCTGCTCTCGCAGATGGTCGGCCAGCGCAAACAGACGCGCACCAAGCTGATGCCTTACGAGTGCGGCAAAGACCCTGTCGGCTCCGCGCGTGAGCGATTCTCGGTCAAGTTTTACCTGATCGCGATGATCTTTATCCTGTTCGACATCGAAGTAATTTTTCTGATTCCGTGGGCAGTAGTTTTTAAGACGCTTGCCAGCCCGCAATACGGTTTGCGCACCCTTGTGTATGTCGAGATGATGATGTTCGTCGCGCTCCTTTTGGTCGGTTATGTGTACGTGCTGAAGAAGGGCGCGTTTGATTGGGGAGAGCGTGCGCGCCGTGAGGCCGAAGCCGAAGCGCGCGCGCTGCGCGGAATGCAGGAGAGCAACAAAGACAAAGAGCCTGCGCGACGCGCGGCCTGACGAGTCGGAGAAATTTGTTATGGGACTCGAAAATATTATTGCCGAAGCCTTGCCTGAAGTTTTAACGACGCGGCTGGATTCGCTGATTAACTGGGCGCGCAAGTCCAGCCTGTGGCCTGCGACCTTTGGCCTTGCCTGCTGCGCCATAGAGATGATGAACGCCACCAGCTCGCGCAACGATCTGGCGCGTTTCGGCTCAGAGGTGTTTCGCGCCAGCCCGCGACAGGCGGACGTGATGATCGTTTCGGGGCGCGTCTCACGCAAGATGGCTCCCGTTTTAAGACGCATTTACGACCAGATGCCGGAGCCGAAGTGGGTTATCTCGATGGGCGCGTGCGCGACTTCGGGCGGAGTGTTTGATAACTATGCCATCGTGCAGGGCGTGGACAAGGTCGTGCCCGTAGACGTTTACTTTCCCGGTTGGCCGCCGCTTACTGAGATGTTGATTCACGCGGTGATGATGATGCAAGACAAAGTGATGAAAGAATCCGTGGGCGACCGCAAATTCATCCCTTCG
>JACMLC010000136.1 GCA_014379795.1 Pyrinomonadaceae bacterium | reverse complement strand
GCTTTCAATGCGCCGCAGCATGCTCTGCTCAATTTTCCAAACAAGATCGGCGCGGATGATTTCGCAGGCTGGGTGCAGGAGCGCGGGCTTTATTATCCCAAAACATGGGATGAACGCTATCGAGCATTACTGGCTACGAGCGATGCCGGCGAAGCTCCATTGCGCGGCGGGCTGCTCACGGCGAATTACGGGCGCGGGCATTACATCTACACGAGCATGGTCTGGTACAGGCAACTCCGCGCGGGCAGCCCCGGCGCGTATCGCATGTTTGCAAATATGATTAGCTATGGAAATAAAGAAAGTAAAAAGTAAAAAGGTAAAAGGTAAAAGTGAAGAGACGAGCGATTGCTCCTTCTTTACTTTTACCTTTTACCTTTTTACTTTTACCTTCTTAATATGCTGCCGCAGTGGTAGAGGTCTGGCGCGCTCCGCCTGCTTCTTGTGCGATCTTGACGCCGACGCTGGCTCCGATGCGTGTCGCGCCCGCTTCGACCAGCTTGCGCGCATCCTCTAAACCTTTGACGCCGCCGGAAGCTTTAACGCCAAGCTCTGCTCCGACCGTCCGCCGCATCAGCGCGATGTCCGCGACGGTTGCTCCGCCTTTGGAAAACCCAGTCGAGGTTTTGACGAAATCCGCGCCCGCGCGTTTGGCTGCGCTGCAAGCACGCACCTTTTCTTCGTCCGTCAAAAGAGCCGTTTCGATAATCACCTTGCAGATGACGTTGGCTTCGTGCGCGACAGAAGCGACGGAGTGTATGTCATGCTCTACGGCGCAATCGTCGCCGCTTTTGAGCGCGCCTATGTTGATGACCATATCCACCTCGCGCGCGCCGTCAAAAATCGCGCGCCGCGCTTCATAAGCTTTCACGTCTGCGAGCGTCGCTCCCAAGGGGAAACCGATCACAGTGCAAACCGGAACCCCCGTGCCGTGCAGGTGGCAAGAGGCTGCGCGCACCCAGGTCGGATTGACGCACACGGATGCAAAGCGAAACCGCGCGGCCTCTTCGCACAAACGGCGTATGTCTTCCTCTGTCGCTTCGGGTTTTAAGAGCGTGTGGTCAATCAGGCCAGCCCAATCGCGCGCCGAAGCTGTCTCTCCCAAGACCAGACCGATACGCGCCGCGCCCGCGTCCACAATCCTGTGCATCCGCTCCGGGCAGCGATTGAAACACTCGTTCGTGCAACCGCACAGCTTGGCCTGCTCGTCCGCATCGCCGTTCAAGCGCGCGACAATCACATCCGTAATCTGCTCGACGAGGTGCTCAAGATCGCCGTTGTGTGAATATGGCATTAACTAGACAGCTCCAACAGGATCGCCTGACTCAACAGGCTTATGACTTTACAACTCACGCTGCGGATTGGGATGATTCCCTTCCTCTCTCTTGCAATCTAGCAATATAGCGATCAAGGTCGGAGTACTTAACGTATTCCATCTGTTTGATAATCTCAGGAAGTTCTTTTGGTTCAACTCCTTGAACAAGAGGAGTCAAATGCAAGCCCAGGGAGGTCGCGTAGCCCATCTCAAATAGTAGCCATGGACTATGAACTGAGTTATTAGTCATGATTACAATAACTTCACTCGCTTTGCGCATTTCGTCCCTGATTCTGGCTACAACGTCCGCTCCAGCCTCAATGCTTTTGGAAGGCATGATGACATATAATCCGGCTTTCTCAAGTCTTTTAGCCAGATCACGAGCTAAGTCTGAATCTCTGCTAGATGAGCTAATAAAAACCTTATACGCCATACCATTACCCCTTCACTTTTGCCTTTGCCCTCTCTTTTTAATCCTCTTCCTTAATTCGGTCAAATACTGCCCAAAATCATTAAGATCAATTGCTTTAATTCCTTGAATGAGAGGGATGCTATTATAATCTACATTATTTAGAATTGGAGTCAAATACTTGCGCTTTGCAGAGGCCGCTCCAATTTCAAAGCTTACCCAATGAGAATTAATGCTGTTGGGCGAAAATAAGATAATTACCTCTTGACACTCATGCACCCCTTGAGTGATCTCTTGACGAATGTCGCCGCCGCCCGGTAAGTCTCTAACGTCGAGCCAATAGTCAGCACCGGCTTCAGCCACCTTCTCTGCCATTTGCCCGGCAATCCACTTGTCAAGTGAAGAATGACTTATGAATACTCTGTATGGCAGAAGCTTCCCTGACTGTTTCCGCTTTCTCGCTACCTTCTGATTGTTAACGCGCGTTGCCATCACAATCCACTGTAAGTTTTCACCGATCTATAGTTTCTCAAGTACGTCAGGACAGAATATGAACCTAACAAATGTATTGTCGCTCAATCGCTACAATCTTAGCGACGCGTTTGCGGTGGCGGTCTTCGCTGATTTCGGTGGCGAGCCATGCCTGAACAATCTCGCGCATCTCTTGGTTTGAGATGGTCTTGCTGCCGAGCGTCAGGACGTTGGCGTCGTTGTGCTCGCGTGAGTTTTGTGCGACGGCGACGGTGTAGCAGGCTGCGGCGCGGACGCCGGGAACTTTGTTGGCGGTCATGGCAGAGCCGACGCCCGCTCCGTCTATGATGATGCCGACATCCGCTTGACGGTCTGCGACTGCTCGTGCGACGGCGTGCGCTAAGTCCGGATAATCAACAGCGTCTTCGGAATTGGTGCCGAAGTCCCGCACAGTGTGTCCCAATTCTTCGAGAAATTTTTTGAGGTCTTCTTTCATTTTGTAGCCGCCGTGGTCTGCGCCGACGGCGACGAGCTTGCTCGCGCGCGAGCCGCGACGCGAGATGCGGCGCACCAGCTCGATTTTTCTTTCGCGCACGATGTCTGCGGCGAGCGGGGTCAGGCGCGCTCCTTCGGCGATGTGCAGGCGTGCGCCTTCTTCGAGGCCGTGCACGTCCGTTTCGGTAATCACCATCTTGGAAGATTCGTCGCGCGCGATGGGCTGTTCGCTGCCTGCGGCGG
>JACMLC010000135.1 GCA_014379795.1 Pyrinomonadaceae bacterium | reverse complement strand
GGTCGGGGGCGAATTCTCTGCCAGTACCACCTGCGGTAGGGGGCGGGTCCCGCGCGTTGAGACCCGCCCGCTACCGCAGGCGGTTCTGACTAAAATAAGAAGGACACGAATTAAATGATAGATTTTGAATTGACCGAAGACCACAAGGCGATTCGCCAGACCGTACGCGATTTTGCGCTCGGCGAAGTTGCGCCGCGCATCAAAGAGCTGGATGAGAAACAGCAGTTTGATCGCTCCATCTTAGACAAGATGGGAGAGCTGAATATCCTGGGCGTCTGCATCCCAGAAGAATACGGCGGCGCGGGTTTTGATTACATCTCGCTCGGCCTCGTGTGCGAGGAGTTGGAGGCCGTAGACACTTTCCTGCGCGTCATCATGAGTGTGCATACGGGCTTGAACTCGATGACGCTTCACACTTGGGGCACGGAAGAGCAGAAACAAAAGTATCTTGTCCCGCAGGCCAAAGGCGAGAAGATTGCCACCTACGGATTGACAGAGCCGGGAGCGGGGTCTGATGTGGTCGGTTCGCGCTCGACCGCGCGGCGCGACGGTGACGACTGGATTTTGAACGGCGAGAAAATGTGGATCAGCCTCGCGGATGTCGCGGACAACTTTCTCTTCTTCTGCTGGACGGATGAAGAGAAGCGTAAAAATCGCGACCATACGGGCATGTCCTGCTTTATCGTCGAGCGCACGATGAATGGATTTTCTTCCGGCACGATTCACGGCAAGCTCGGCATCCGCGCGGGCAACACGGGATATTTTTCTTTGCAGGACGTGCGTGTGCCGCAAGCGAACATGGTCGGCGAAGAAGGCGAAGGATTTAAAATCGCTATGTTCGCGCTTGAGCAGGGACGCTACACCGTCGCCGCCGGAGCGACTGGCCTGATTCGCGCCTCGCGCGACGCTTCCGTCGCTTATGCGCTTGAGCGCGAGACGTTCGGCACGAAGATCGCCAATCACCAGCTCGTCAAACAGAAGATTGCAGAGATGGAATCCGATTACCAGATGAGCCACCTGCTCTGGCTGCGCGCGGGGTATTTGAAAAATCACGGCAAGCCAAACGCGAAAGAGACTTCATTAGCAAAGTGGCAGGCGACCATCCGCAGCGAGAAGGCGGCTTCGATGGCGATAGAGGTTCACGGCGCGAACGGCTACGCCAACGATTATCCGGTCGAGCGTTACCTGCGCAACTGCAAGGCAGCAATTATCTACGAAGGCACGCGCGACATACACACCTTGATGCAGGCGGACTGGGCGCTGGGCTTGAAGAAAGAGAAAGCCGCGCGCAAGACCTTGCCGCCTTACAAGTCGAGCGACGCGCGCGAAGCCGTCGCTGCTGATTAGCATCAGTTTTAAATGGTTACGCCCGCGCGCTAAGAGCCATGCGATAAAAAAGCCAGCCCCTCTTCGATTAGAGGAGGGGGCTGGCTTTTCTCTTCATTAAGCTGTCCTGCGTCTTACTACTTCGACTTATCCAGTGAGTCCAGCTTATCCATAGCGTCGGCCAACTCGTCAAACATCGCGATCTTCCACTGGCCGTCTTCTTTGGCGAAAGAGATTTTCTCCCACTTATCCATCTTCTCATCTTTGACTTCAAGCGTGGCCTTGTCGCCGGTGATCGTTTCGCCGCGCGTTTCCGGAGCCGCAGCCGGAGCGTCCTTGTTCATCTCCTTGAACGCGTCGTCAACCGACTTGTTCTCTTTAGCCGCTCCCTTTTGCATAAAGTCCATAGACCGCTTGGACATCGAACGCTTCATGGTTTCGATGTCGTTGCCCTTTGCGGCATCGTAAAAAGACTTAAAGGCCGCGGTCGGAGATGAAAAATCTCCCTTTGCGGTTGCGCCGGGAGTCGTGGCCGTGTTTTTGTTGCCCGCCGTGTTCGCGTTGGTGTTATTCGCGTTGTTCGCGTTGTTCGCGTTGTTGGTCGTTCCGCTCGTGCAGGCCGCCAGCGCAAAGGTGCAGAGGGCAAGGGTGACTGCAAGCTGTGTGAATCGTTTTGTCTTCAAGTGTCGCTCCTCCAGTGAAAAATTTTCAATTCCGTATCTATCGTTCAGGCTTCGCAAAGTATACACGAGAATCCTCTATTTATTCTGTGACGCGGAGGTGATGCGCCGCGCAAAGTCCGTAAAGCGAGCGTCCGAGCGCAGGCCATCGAACATCGGCTCGACGTTGACGAAGGCGAGAAAGCCAGAGCGTTCCTCAAAAGCTTTCTCAAGCCATTCAAGCGCCTGCTCCGGCGCGTCCAAGCCCAGATAGATAATCGCAAAGTAATAAGCCGGAACGTATTTCTCTGTTGACAGTTCTTCCATTTCCGTCAGAGCCGCTTGCGCCTCCGTCCAGCGTCCGGCCATCGCGTTGACGTATCCCAGATGCGCTTTAAATGTCAGGCCGCCTCCGGAATATTTGACCGCGTGTTGCAACGCGCTGGTGGCTTCTTCAATCCGCCCAAGCTGCGCCAGCGAGAGACCCATGTTCCAGTAGGCGAAGACAAAACGCGCATCCATTTCGAGCGCCTTGCGGTTCTGCTCAATCGCCTGCTCGAATTTTCCTGCGAAGTAATAAGCCCAGCCGGTACTGACATGCGCAAAGAGCGAGAGCGGATCGCCTTTTTGTGCACGCAGGCATTCGCGTATGGCTTTTTCGTGCTGCGCGGTCGCCTTGAAATAAAAGCTGTAGCCGTCATGCGCGTTCGCGTAGTTCGGATTCAATTCAATCGCGCGCTTGAACGCTCTCCGCGCTTCGGCAAAGTTCCATTCATACATCATGTAGAAGAAACCCAGAGAGGTGTGAGCTTCCGCCAGCTCGTTATCAATCTCCAGAGCCTTGAGCGCGGCGGCCTTTGTCTTCGGGTAAAACTCTGTCGGCGGTCGCTCGCCCGTCGAAGAGCCTAAGAAAGCGTAAGCATCCGCGAGTCCCGCATAGGCCAGCGCGTAGTTCGGGTCAAGCTCAATCGCGCGCTCGAATTGCTCTATGCCCTTCTTAATCCATTCGGTCGTGCGCTTGTTGGTGTAATAACGTCCCTTCAGATAAAAGTGAAAAGCCTCTGCATTCTCCGTATAGCGTTTGCGGAGCCGCTTCTTTTCTTCGCCGCTCAACTGCAAGCGCAGCTTCCGGCTCATCTCCTGCGAAATCTCTTCCTGTAGAGTAAAGATGTCTGTCAGGCGGCGGCGATATTCCTCGCCCCAGATTTGAGATTCCAGCGCGACATCAATCAGCTCCGTCTTGATAATCAGCAGCTCGCCCATCTGAAACACGCGCCCCAAGAGGACTGCGCGCACGCCCAACTCGCGGCCTATCTCCAAAGGGTCTGTCTCGCGCCCCTTGTAGCGAAAGACTGTGCTGCGCGGAACGAGGCGCAATTTTGGAAGCTGCGACAAACTGTTGATGATGCTTTCAGTGATGCCGTCCGAAAGATACTCCATCTGCGCATCATCGCCTGCATTAGCGAGCGGAAGCACGGCCAGAGAGTCTATGACCTTTGACCGCACAACGCGCCGCTTGCGCTGAAGTGGTATCGTCAGCGATGAAGACGTAGCCCCACTGCCCGACGCGCGCCCGACGCCGAAAACCTGAGTCTGTATAGCATCGCTCTCAAGCTCCGGCAATTTGACGAGCGTTTCTTGCTCTTCTGTCAAAGACGACGAGGCAGCGACGAGCATCGTGCCGTCCAAGCGGCAATAACTCATCGAATCCATATACGTATACTGGCAGGCAGGGCAGCGTTTCATTTGCGATTACTACGAAACTATCATGTACAGGCTTTAACGGATATTGGTTCAGGATAACAAAATTATTTTAGCTCTGATTCATTAGGACGCGCTAGAGCATCAACGTGAGAATCTAATGAGAGGGACGCCGGACAGATAAATCTGTAAAATTGAAATCGCCCGCCGGTCTGCTGTGACGTGGCAGGCGATTTCAAGTGATGTCCGGCGGTGGCTAAGTCAGAGGTAAGGACTTAATCTTTTCAGTGTATTTCGTCCACTCTCTATCTTTCAGAAAACTGATTACAAGACAGAGGGTCGTAAAAATGAAAATCAGAACCAGACACACTTTGCTTGTCCGCATAAGATGGGTCATATGATCCCAACCCAGAATATATCCGCTATCCTGCGTCTCCGAATCGTGATGAAACAGCCAGATGTATACTCCAAGCGGCATCAGATAAAGCAACTTGGAAATATAGCCGAAAGGACGCCAAAGCTTGTTAGCCATAGTCGGCGGTACGCTTAAGACCTGTTGCATCGCCAATAAATTATAACAGTGACGCAAGCTCCCCTGAGCTTCTGCTACTCTAAAAGTTGTCTGAAGGTTGCTGCGTTCGACATGGATAGTTAAGAATAACCAGAAGAGGACGACCGTGAAGGTAATCCCGGCAAATATTCCCATGTCATTCGCATCAAATGCAGCCCCAAAGAAAGGCAGTCGCACCAGACGAAGTTGCTCATCTCTCATCCGAATCAAGGATTGGGTTTGAGTCTGAAGTCGCGTGTAATCATCATAGTTGTCTATCCTGTAGCCCCGATTAATAAAAGCTTGCGCTCTATCACGGTTCTCTCCCGCCGGGGGAGGGTCCTTCGGCTCTCCCGGTAAGGCTACTTTATCTTTATCAAAATTTTTGAATAGGCGTAAAGCATTAACTCGTACTTCAATACGTCTATCCAGCCAGCCGTCTGCATTCCTGACTTGAGTAAATACATAAACACTCGCGACGAGCATGACAATAATGACAGTTCGCGCGCGATTACCTGCCGAGGTGGTGGCATTGATATATTGAAGCAGAGATGTTTCTATCTCATTGAGCTGTTCATCGCTATTCTTTTTGTTCTCCATGTGGGATTGCTCCTTTGGTGAGTAAGGTTGAGGTTAAGGCTGACGGCATTTGGCATCGCTTGATGTCAGCACAAGAGCCATCAACCGAAAGTGTATACCCTCGTCAAACCCCGGTGTCAATTATTTTGGAAATCGGAAAATCGTCGGCAAGATATATGTCCAGCCAGCGGGACGGCTTTTATCTCTACAAATTCCGCGCCCGCTCTGCTACTATGGCGGCGCATTTTCCAACCCTTATGAGGCGGATGAGCGAGGACGGGGACGCTCCCCTTCTCAGCGCACATTTCCACGAACAGGAGACCAGAGGTCTGTATGAGACACGAGTTGAGAACCGAGCGCGAGTTGTCACTAGATTTCCTACGC
>JACMLC010000134.1 GCA_014379795.1 Pyrinomonadaceae bacterium | reverse complement strand
GGGCTGGAGCCGCAAGAGTTTGCGTCGCGTTACCCGCGCGAGTTATCAGGCGGGCAACGAGCGGTTGGGACGCGATTCAACTGCGCAGGCGCACCGGCTATGTGATTCAGGAAGCGGGATTGTTTCCGCACTTCACGGTCGCGCGCAACGTCGCGCTCGTGCCTGAATTGGAAGGCTGGGAAGCGGCGCGCACGAGAGCGCGCGTTGATGAGCTGCTAAAGCTGGTCGGGCTGGAGCCGCAAGAGTTTGCGTCGCGTTACCCGCGCGAGTTATCAGGCGGGCAACGCCAGCGCGTCGGCGTCGCGCGTGCGCTCGCGGCAGAGCCTCCTTTGCTCCTGCTCGATGAACCGTTCGGCGCGCTCGATCCTTTGACGCGCGCGGGGCTGCAAAGAGAGTTTGCGCAGTTGATACAAAGGCTCGGCAAGACCGTCATCTTCGTCACGCATGACGTGCGCGAAGCCCTGTTTCTCGGCACACGCATCGGCCTGATGCGCGCCGGGAGATTGCTATTGTTAGCAACGCCGGAAGATTTTCTGCGCTCTCGTGATGAGTACGCGCAGGCGTATGTTGAGACGTTGCAGTTGAGTCACACATGAGGCTCCGGGACTTTCTAGTTCAGAATCGCACGGAGATGCTGACGCTGGTCGGTGAGCATCTCTGGTTAGTATGCCTCTCAACTTTTATCGCCGTCGCCATCGGCCTGCCCGTAGGCATCCTGCTCACGCGTTACCAAAAACTCCGCACGCCTGTGCTTGGCATCGCCAACATCATGCAGACCGTGCCGAGCCTCGCGCTCTTCGGCTTTCTGATCCCGCTGCCCTTCATCGGCGGCATCGGCGCACGCACGGCCATCGTCGCGCTCGTCCTTTACGCCTTGCTGCCAATTATTCGCAACACCGTCACGGGAATTTTGGGCGTTGATGCAAACGTGCGCGAGGCCGCCGTGGCGATGGGGATGACGGACAGGCAGATTCTGTGGCAGGTCGAGCTGCCCTTGGCGATGAGCGTGATTCTGACTGGCATCCGCGTGGCGGTCGTGATTAACGTCGGCGTAGCGACGATTGCGGCTGTGGTCGGCGCGGGCGGCCTCGGCACATATATTTTTCGCGGCTTGCGTCAATACGACAACGCTCTGATTTTAGCCGGAGCAGTGCCCGCCGCGCTGATGGCTCTGGCGGCAGACTTTTTGCTCGGGCGTCTGGAAAAGCGTTTCGATTCGAAAACCAGAAAAACGCGTCAAAGAAAAAGCGGCACGCGAAGAAGCAAGCTCGTCTGGGCAACGCTCGCGGCAGCAATCTTAATTGTCGGCGGATTCATTGTTTGGCGCACAGGCTTATCAAACAAACAAAGCGGAGCATCAGAGGCCGCGCCGCGCGTCGTCGTCGGCTCGAAAGATTTTACGGAGAGCGTGATTCTCGCAGAGATAGTCGCGCAGAAGCTGGAAGCGCGCGGCGTTATCGTAGAGCGACAGTTCGAGCTTGGCGGCAATCTCTGTCACGACTCGATGGTCGCCGGTCGCATGGATTTTTATCCGGAATACACAGGGACTTCTTACACGGCGATTCTCAAACACCAGCCGATTACAGACACGCGCGCTGTTTACGAAACGGTCAAGCGCGAGTACGCCGAAAAGTTTAATATCGAAGTGAGCGCGCCGCTCGGCTTTAGCAATGACTTTGCCATTCTAGTGCGCGGCGCGGATGCGCGCAGTCTGAACTTGAAAACCATTTCGGACGCTGTTCAGCACGCAGGCGCGTGGCGCGCAGGCTTCGGTCAGGATTTCATGTCGCGAGCGGACGGGTATCAGGGCTTTGTCAAGGCTTACGGCTTTCAGTTCGGCCAGCCTCCGCGCGAGATGGATTTGTCGCTCACCTATCGCGCGCTCGCGGACAATCAGGTAGACATCATCGCGGGCAATTCGACGGACGGTTTGATAGCCGCGCTCGACCTCGTGCAGCTCGAAGACGACCGTCGCTACTTTCCGCCTTACGAAGCAGTGATACTTATACGCCGCGATGCGCTCTCGCGCTCTCCAGCCATCAACGAAGTCATAGAGTCCTTGCGCGGCTCTATCAACACAGAACAGATGCGCCGTATGAATCACGAAGTTGACGGCAAGAAACGCAGCCCCAGAGAAGTCGTCCGCGAATGGCTCTTGAAACGCAGTGATAAGTGATGAGTGATAAGTGATAAGATAAAAGGCATGCTGTTTCTTATCACTTATCACTCATCACTTATCACTTGGGGGTTATAATGGCTGTATCTGAGCATGAAGTGGAGATTGCCGTCGGGAGGCGCGCGACGGACGGGCATGTGCGCGTGTCCGTGTTCGCGCCGGAGCTGCTTGCGCTGACACTCGAAGGAACGGGCGAGCGTGCGCCGACCATGTTGCTAACCATTGAGCAGGCGCGCGGGCTTGAGCATGCGATTGCCAGACTGATTCCGCTGATTGAAGCATCCACGCGGGAAAGCCAGACGCGCGCAGATACTTCAAACTGGCAAGGCAAGGAACGGCGAACGCAATGAGAAAGGTAAAAGTAAAAAGGTAAAAGGTAAAAGTAAGATTCAAAGCAATTAAGAAGCTGTTTGAAAATTCCGAGATGTGCGCCGGAGGCGCAGTGAGAAGGTAGCCCGACGTGCAACGTCTGGAAGGTGGCAGAACAGATTAGCGCATTGAAGATGCGCGCAGAACTGTCGGTCCGCACCGTCAGCGCGGAAATGATTGCGTCATCCGAACCAGACGTTGCACGTCTGGCTACCTTCTCATCGCCGCTTGCGCGGCTTAACGGAATTTTCAAACAGCTTCTTAATAAAATGTGGTTTCCGCCTTCCTTTTGCCTTTTTACTTTTACCTTTTACCTTGAATTTTCGCTAGGGAGAGGCTTGAACATGAGCGCAGACGAAATACATTTAAGGACTCATTATTTTCCGTATCAGAAAAGCTGCCGCGCCTTGCTCGCTGCGCTCTGCGCTGTCCTGATAGCAGTGGCGTTTGGGATCGTGACGTTCCTGACCGGCTCGCACTTGCTGACCAGCCCGCATCGCGCAGCCGTGCCGCACGTTGAGCTTTCGCCTGCTCCGGCTTCATGGAAAATCGAAGGCGCGTTGACCGAAGCCTGTACCTGCTCTGTGCCCTGCACCTGCAACTTTGGTGAAGGGCCTTCGCCGCATGATTACTGTTACGCTTTCTACTCTTACGACATTCGCAAAGGCAGCTACAATGACGTGAAGCTCGATGGCCTGCGCTTCGGCGGGG
>JACMLC010000133.1 GCA_014379795.1 Pyrinomonadaceae bacterium | reverse complement strand
GATGTACGGCCACCCCGCCCCGCCCCTACCTTCGTAAAGAAAGCGTGTACTAATGGCAGACACATCCATCATAATGCACGAACAGCAGTATCAGCAGATCAAAGCTGTGTTAGCCAAATTGTGCCTTGACGCCTCGGCTCGTGTGGTCTTTCTGGTGGACAAAGACGGCCAGCAGATAGCGGCACATGGCGATGTGGGCGATATTGACACAACCAGTCTGGCATCGCTGGCAGCCGGTAATGTTGCGGCCACGGGAGGCATGGCGCAACTCATCGGCGAGAAAGAGTTTCCGACGCTTTCGCATGAGGGCGAGCGCGAGAGCATACATATCTGCGTCATCGGTCGCGTATTGCTGGTCGTCGTCTTCGACGAACGCTCCAGCCTCGGTCTCATCAAACTGCGGGTCAAGCAGATTTCAAACGAAGTAGCAGCCATCATTGAGGAGTTGACGCGCGAATCCGGCAAGAAGCGTGCGGAAGACAACGCCTTCTTCGCAGAAATCACGGACGACGACATAGATAGCCTCTTTAGCTAGTGATAAGTGATAAGTGATGAGTAATAAGAAAAAGCATTTCTTTTAACTCATCACTTATCACTCATCACTTATCACTGACTTTACACCGGTTGCCTGAGAATCATGACTTTTATCAACTACGCTTCCAGAGAAATCAACTGCAAGATCGTTTATTACGGCCCCGGTCTGTGCGGCAAGACGACCAACTTGCAATACATTTTCGATTCGACGGCTCCGCAGGCTAAAGGCAAGTTGATCAGCCTGGCGACGGAAACAGACCGCACGCTCTTTTTTGATTTCATGCCGCTTGAGCTTGGCTCCGTGCGCGGCTTCAAAACGCGCTTTCACCTCTACACAGTGCCCGGGCAGGTCTTTTACGACGCCTCGCGCAAGCTGATTTTGAAGGGTGTGGACGGCGTGGTCTTCGTCGCGGACTCGCAGGAAGAGCGCATGGATGCCAACATCGAATCGCTCTACAATCTGGAAGAGAATCTACAGGCGCAAGGCTATGAGTTGATGAACCTGCCTTATGTGCTACAACTCAACAAGCGAGATTTGCCAAACGTGCTGCCGGTCGAAGACCTTGCGACCGAGCTGCAACGCAAAGGTGAGCCTGTTCTGGAAGCCGTGGCCTCCACCGGCGTCGGCGTCTTCGACACGCTCAAGGCCGTCGCCAAACAGGTCTTGACCGAGTTGCGCAAGAGTTAAAAAAATAATGAGCGCTGAGAAAAACATAATTCTCAGCGCTCATTACTCGCCGCTTATTCACTTTTTTAGACTAAAGATTTAATCATCAAAAGGCCGTCGCCGCCGTTTGAATAGTAGCGCGGCAATCTCTGCGTCACGATGTAGTCGAGGTTGCGATAGAGTTGCTGTGCGCCGGTGTTGACCGAGCGGACTTCGAGCCGGACGATACGCACATCGCGGCGGCGAAAGCCGTCTTCGATTTTTCCCAGCATCTTTTGCGCAATCCCTCTGCGCCTGTATTCGGGCGCAACGCCGAGAGTCGTGATGTGCCCCGTATGATCCGGCTCGACGAGACCGACGATAAAACCGACCATCATTCCGCCCTGCGTGACGGCGCGATACGAGACGGATTCCGGCGCGGTCAGCAGGTACTCGAAAGTATCGCGGCTATAGGCTTCGCCATCCACGAAACATCGCTGGTCCAGCCGCCAGCATTCGTCCAGTTGCGCGACCGTCAAAGGCCGCACGTCATAACGCGCCTCAAGGAGCGAAGGCGTTGCGGGGGCTTGATAAACTTCCGGCTCTGCCTCAACCGGGTGCGACCAGAACCGCGAGCGAATTTTTTTCAGGACAGCCATAATAAAAACAGTGATAAGTGATGAGTGATAAGTGATGAGATAAGAGCCATGCTTTTTCTTATCACTTATCACTTATCACTTATCACTAAATTATTAACATGCAATCGCCGTAACTGTAAAAGCGATAACGCGAGTTGACCGCATGGCGGTAGGCTGCGAGCGTCAGGTCGCGCCCCGCGAACGCAGCGACGAGCGCGAGCAGCGATGAGCGCGGTAAGTGGAAATTGGTGAGCAGCGCGTCTATCACACGGAAACTGTATCCGGGCGTGATAGTCAGACCAGCCATCCCAGTGCCTGCACGGATTCGTCCTTCCTCGTCCACCGCGGATTCCAGAGCGCGTGTGGTCGTCGTGCCGACTGCGATAATGCGCCGCCCTGCCAGTCGCGCATCGTTAAGCAGACGCGCAGCCTCTTCGCTAATCTCAAACTGTTCAGGTGCGACCGCGTGCTTGCTTAGGTCGTTGACGCGCACAGGCTCGAACGTGCCGTAGCCGACGTGGAGCGTGATTTCAATTATCAAAGCCCCGCGCTCTTTTAATTCGCTGATGACCTCCGGCGTAAAATGCAGTCCGGCGGTGGGTGCAGCAATCGCCCCTCTCTGCCGAGCGTAAACTGTCTGATAGCGGTCGCGGTCTTCCGTCAAATTTTCATCCGCGCGTTTGATGTAAGGCGGCAGCGGCGTCTGTCCCAGCTCGTCAAGCATTTCATCGAAATCAGCATCACAGTCAAAACGCACGACGCGGCGGCCATCATCGAGCGTCTCTATGACTGAAGCATGCAAGCGCCCGTTGCTAAAGCTAATTTCAGCTCCCACGCCCAGCCTGCGCGCGGGACGCGCCAGAGTCTCCCACACAAACGGTTCTCTTTCGCGTATCAGAAAAAGCTCGACGCGCCCGCCCGTCGGCTCGCGTCTGCCGTTGAGCCGCGCCGGAAAAACGCGCGTGTTGTTGATGACAACGACATCGCCCGCGCTAACTTGAGACGGAAATTCCCCGAACAGGCCATCGTGCCATCGGCTCGCCGAGCGATCTACCAACAACATCCGCGACGCATCCCGTCTTTCCAAAGGATGCTGCGCGATCAACTCTTCCGGCAGCTCATAGCTCAAATCTGAAATCAGCATGATGAAAAATTAGGGTGTAGGGTGTAGGGGATAGGGTGTAGTGAAAACATATCTGCTTTTGCTACACCCTACACCCTACGCCCTACACCCTCGTTCTTATCCCATCGGGGCTGTGGCTGCGTCTGCGGTGGAGGCATGAACCTCTTCCACCGGATGCTCGCGGTGAAAGACGGCTGTCAGTTGTGCGCCGAAGAGAAGAATCAAACTCGAAAAGTAGCTCCACGTCAGCACCGCGACGACCGCGCCGACCGACCCGTAAATCTGATCGTAATGAAAATAATGCAGGCTCCACGCAAAGAGATATTTGGCTATCTCCCACAAGATGCCGCTCGCGACCGCGCCCGGTATCGTATCGCGGTAGCTGACATGCGTGTTCGGCATGAAGCGATAGACGAGGATGAAGATTGAAACCGTCAAGAGAATGCTGCCCAGCACAAAGAGCGATTGCCAGAACGCGCTGCCGAGCATGGTCAGCACAGTCCAACGCTCCGACACACGCAGAGGCAGGCGCGCAGCCAGATTTTCCAGCACGACGAGCAGCGAAGTGAATAGCACCGAGCATAAAAGCAGCAACCCCACGATGCCGATCATGCCGATGGTCAATGCGCGCCCGTGAAAAAACGCGCGGGGGGTCGTGCCCCAGATGCGATTCAAAGCGCGCTCGATGACAGAGAAAACCCAAGAGCCTGCCCACAGCACGACGAGCACACAACTGATGATAATCTCCGTGCCGACATTCTCAAGCGAGCGAATCGTCAAGCGCAAAAAATCCGCCGAGCCGGGAAAGATTTTGACGAGCTGCGTCAACACCTGCGCTCCGGCAGGAATGCTGTTGCTCACGGTCAGCAGCAACAGTAACGCCGGAAAGAGCGTCAGCAAGCCGAAATAGCTCATCGCGGCTGCCGAAGTAAACAAATCGTTTTCGTGAAATTGATGAAAGGAATGACCGAGAATCTTGCTCCACGGCGCGCGATTGCGCACGCCGAAAGACTGACGCGAAAATGATGTGAAACGTTCACGCATAAGGAAAAGCAGGACTCAGGACTCAGGACTCAGAACTCGGGATAAAAGCAAAGTCGTTCTTTCTTCTGTGTCCTGAGTTCTGAGTCCTGAGTCCTGTATTAAGCATTGCCCGCGCCACCGCGAGCATGGCGAAAGACTGCGGCAGGTCTTTGCCGATTGAGCGCGCAGCCGCCAGAGCCTTTTCAGAATCCAGATGCGCCATTGTCGCAAAAAATCCGTCGAGACGAAACACGTCAGCCGATATGCTGAGCGGCTCCAAAGCCATTTCAGCATGGCTCTCATCTAAAACTATCTCAATCGAAACGTCGTCGCCCGCGTAATCTTCCGCAGCGCCCGCCGCGCGCACGACTTCCGGCAGCAATTCCCATGCGCGCTTGGCATCAATGCCTGCGGCGAGCCGCGCGACGGCAATATACGCTGCGACCCTCTGCTCTGTTCCAGCCGGAGTGCGCGCGGCAAACGCTGCGGCTTCATCAAGCAGCGCGGCTGCGCTCTCTTTATCTTCTTTGCGTGCGGCGATGGTCGCGGCCTGCGCGAGTCCCCACGCGAGAGCTTGGGGCGGGGCGTCCGCGCCTCGCACGAACTTTGCCATGCTCTCAAAGTTCGCTTCCTTGTCTTCGGCAAAGGCGCGCAGGAGGTCTGCGATCTGGTTGACCGCGAGAAAAGAGAGAGCGGCGCGGCGCAACCCTAAGTTTTCAATTTCCAGCGCGGAGCGTCGCGCGCGATCCCACAATTTGAGTCCGGCAGCCTTGCGGACAATCGAGAGCGCGATGCGGTCTCTGTCCGCAGCGTCGCGCGCACGCCCAAGCTGATCCACCTGCGAGCGCAAAGGGTCGCCCGGACGCGTGGGCGTCAGGCTATTCAACCCGGATTGCGAATCAAGCCTCTCGCGCCGTCCGGCCTCGATCTCATTTGCAAGGGTTGCGTTGCGCAGGCGCAAGCCCGGAACGTACTGCACGGCCTCGCGCTCGAAGAAGGGAAGCAAACGCCCGATGGCGAAATAGAGCGCGACGGCTTCCGGCGTTGTGCTCGCGCCCGCGCGCGGCACGATGGGTCGCTGTAAGATGTTGGCAGCGATGCTGTAAAAAATGTTGCGCACGGGTGGCGCGATGGGCGGCAGAGCATTCGTGGTCGCGCGCGGCACGGGGCGAAACTGCAACGCTCCCTGATTGTCCACGACGACCAAAAGTTGCGGCGAGATGATGGGAGCGGAAAGCAAAAGCGCGTCATTCGCATCTGCGAGCGCATCGCTCCTTGCTCTCTCAAGCAAACGAGCATAGAGCGCATCTGCATCCGCAAAGCTTCGCTCGCGCAGGCGCAGGATGAAAGTGATTAAATCTCCGCTCACGCCTTCGTTTGTGACGGGCGCAACGATTTCTGCGGCGCGGGCGGGTTCATCTCTATTAAGCAATTCATAAGCGAGGGCCAGCCTGCGCATTCCAGCCGCGCTCACCTCGCGCCAGGGCGTGCGCCGCTGAGTCGGTTGCTGAGCCTGCTCAGCAGCTTTCTCATCTTCCTTCTTTTCATTCAACAACTCGCGCAGAAAAGTGTCCGCCAGCTTTGCGTCGCGCGATGCAGCTTTGGCTAAAACTTCATCTCGCGCTTCGGTGATGGGTAGAGTCGAAGGCACACCCGACTCGCGCTCTTCCGCTTCCTGCTCGGCTTTATCAAAAGCCGTCGCTGCTTCCCAAGCGCGGCGAAAAATCATGCGTGCGCGCTCTTCATCATGCGGCCACAGCGCATCTGCCGCGAGCGTCTGCACACGCGCGCGATAAAAAAGGTCTTTGAATCCGCGTGCGGTGTCCGCAGTCTCAGCGATTAACTCTATGGCTTTGGCGCGTCGCGCGCGTTCGGCGTCTTTGGCTGACGGCGGGCGTTGCTGCGCTGGAACTTGAACGAGCAATAGAGAGAGGACGAGGAATATCGCGCATAAGAGCAGAGGGTGTAGGGTGTAGGGGATAGGGTGTAGTAAAAACAACTGTCTTGAACTACACCCTACACCCTTCGCCCTACACCCTGTTTTTCTGATGCCCATGATCGTAATACTCAATTCTGATCGAATAGCCCCTGCCCTGTCTGCTTGGGCGAGATGCCGAAGTGCTCGTAAGCGAGACGCGTCACCATCCGCCCGCGCGGCGTGCGATTGAGAAAGCCGATTTGAATCAGGTACGGTTCGATAATTTCTTCGATAGAATCTTTTTCCTCATTTATCGAAGCGGAGATGGTGCCTAACCCGACAGGCCCGCCGCCGAACTTTTCAATAATCGTCAACAGGAGCTTACGATCAATCTCGTCAAGCCCGTAAGTGTCAACCTCCATCCGGTTGAGCGCGTCCTGCGCGATGTCCTGCGTGATGTGCCCTTCGTAATCAACCTCTGCATAATCTCGGACACGGCGCAAGAGGCGATTGGCGATGCGCGGTGTGCCGCGTGCGCGCCGCGCAATCTCACGCGCGCCGCCGTCGTCTATCTCGACTTTGAGAATCGCTGCGGAGCGGCGGACGATGATCTCCAAATCTTCGTGCGGGTAAAATTCTAAGTGAAAGACGATGCCAAAGCGACCGCGCAAAGGAGCTGTCAGTAATCCGGCGCGGGTCGTCGCTCCGACGAGCGTGAACTTCGGCAACTCCAATTTTATCGAGCGCGCTGCCGTTCCCTGACCGATCATG
>JACMLC010000132.1 GCA_014379795.1 Pyrinomonadaceae bacterium | reverse complement strand
ATTTTGTCGCCAACATCTTCGACGGCTTCGCCTACTTTACGTCTGGCCGTGCCGAAGCCTTCCTGCACGTTGCCGCTGGCGCGGTCGGCCTGTCCTTCGGCCTCCATCTCGTTATCATCAATCGCGCGCCCGACGTTTTCCTTAACAGCGCCCTTTGCTTGATCCCATTTGCCTTCGATCTCGTCCTTATTCGGTAAACCCATGATACATGCCTCCTCTGATTGCGTCTCTTAAACTTGCAAGTGACGGCGCGCGATGTTGCTGGCAAATATTACTCGCGCGCGCCGTGCTTGCGCTAATAGAGGAATCGCAAGCAGCGTTCCATCGAGGCCGAAAAGGTTTCCGCTTATCAAGGAGCTTGGAAAAGTAGTTGAATGGAAAGGAGATACAGGCTTGTTAAGACTCTCTTAAAACGGAAGCGGCAAATAAAGGCGAGTCGAGTTTCCGTACATTGTGCGTGAAGATGAAGCATCATCTTCGGACATGAAGTTCGCAGGCGCTTTGGATGGCTGTAATCGAACGGCTTATTCTTTGATAAGCAGTTGCATTGCCTGTTCAAGCACGTCCGTGACATCGAAAGGTTTTTTGATGACGGCGTCGAGGCGGCATCTTTCGTAATCTTCGGGCATCACCATATCAGGCCAGCCTGTGGCGAGGATGAAATGCGTCTCAGGGCTATGGTCTTTGACCCAGCGTGCGACGTGCAGGCCGCTGATCTCCGGCAAGCCCAAATCGGAAATCACGAGATCGAATTTTTCTTCTTTCGCTTCTTCGAGCCGCGCGATGGCCTGCGAGCCGGTCGCGGCTTCCGTGACGGTATGCCCCGCTGTCTCGAACGTATCGCGCAGGACGGCGCGCACTCTTTCTTCATCCTCGACAATCAGCACGCGCGCAGGCTTCGCCGAAGCCAGTGACGTTGAGGCAGCGTTCTGCTGCTGCTTTGATTGCCCGGACTTTTCGTAGAGCGGCAGCCTGACCTCGAAGCGTGTGCCAAAACCCTGCTCGCTGACGACCATAATGCGCCCGCCGTGACGCGCGATGATGCCGTGCGAGGCCGCGAGTCCAAGCCCCGTGCCGCGCTCGCCTTTGGTCGTGTAGAAAGGCTCAAAGATTCTTTCGACCACGTCGGGCGGCATGCCGCAGCCCGTATCCGCCACCCAGAAGCAGGCCGTGTCCAATTCACAGCGCGAACCCGTTTCGATAGTCCCGCCATCAGGCATCGCATCCACCGCATTGAAAATCATGTTGAGCACGACCTCGCGCAGCTCTGCCGATTCTCCGAGCACGTAGACAGGGTTCTGATTTTCGACGGTGACGTTGATGCTGCCCGTGCGCGTCGCGCTGCGATTCTGCCATTTGGGACGCGCGATCTCGACGCTGGATGAGACGAGTTCGGCGAGGTCTACGGGAGCGAAATCCTGCGCCGTGTCGCGGCGCGCGAAATCAAGTATGCGTCTTAAAGTTTGCGAGCCATCGGCCACCGCGCGTGTGATGACTTCGAGGCTCTTGATGGTCGCCTCATCCTCTGAGCGCATCATCAAAAGCTGTGCGCGACCCTGTATCACTGTCAAAGCATTGTTCAGATTGTGCGCGACGCCTGCGGCCAGCTCTCCGACCGCGCGCAGCTTATCCGATTGAGCCATGCGCTCCTGCGCGCGCTTGCGCTCGGTCAGGTCGCGCAGGAAGACGAGCGCGCCGTTGACGTTGCCGTCTTTCCAGAGCGGCGAGATGTAGGCTTCGACATAACGCACGGTCGCGTCCGCGCGAATCACCTGCACTTCGCATTGCGTGTCCTCGCCCGCGAAGGTGCGCGCAAGGTTGGCCGTCACGCCTTCTCTGGATTCGGCGGCGACGATGTCGGCTATGTGTCTTCCCAAAAATCCGGTCGGCATCAAATCGCTGGCGGCGCGTGCGCGCGCGTTCATCCAGGTGAAGCGGCCAGCCGTATCAAGCGTGTAAATTTCGTCCGGCGCGAGGTCGGCAAGGCTTGAGAGGAAAGATTTGTGCTCAAGGATTTCGGCCTCTGCGCGGCGCAGCACGGAAACATCGCGCGCCAGCACGACTGCGCTGCCCGCTAAGGCTTGATTCGTTTCCTTGAGCGGAATCACGACGAGCAGGGTCGGGCTATTTCCTTCCGCGCCCGTCATCAACTCGACTTCAACCGTCTCGCCGGTTCGCACCGCGCGATCCACGACGCACTCTGTCGCATCCTCAACGCGCCAGAACATCTGGCAACACGGGCGGCCTTCCAATTGCACGGCCTCTGCGAATTCAAGCCGCGCGCCAGCCGGATTGATGCGGCTCAAGCGACGGTCTGTGTCGAAGAGATAAAGCCCGCCGGGCAGCGCGTCAAACGCCGCTTCAAGGAGCGGAGCAGAGTCCAACAGCATGACCGGCACGGGGCGATCATCCGCAAGAATTTCGGGAGACAAATGCAAAATTTCCATGTGTTTCGAGAACTATGTGGGTTCACGAGGTGGCTGCAAGAACTGCCGCCACGAAGGGCCAAAAACATGTTAGCAGAAACGGGCGGCAGAGAGCCAGAGAAAAATTTGACGACAAGAGCGGGGGCAAGCCCCTCTTCCTGACCTGCTAATGAGCTTGGCTTGGATGATTCAATCTACAGTGTCTCATGGTTGGGAAGGGCGGCTTGCCCCCGCTCTTCCTTATTTTATTCTGCAATTTGGTATAAGGCTTTGGTCTCAGGCAATCCTCAGCGCCTTTCCGGTGAAGATTTCCGGTCTTTGGTGAGCAAAAAAATCGGGCGCGCTCTTGAATATCAAGAGCGCGCCCATTTGAATTAGCCTGTCCGTTGTCCGCTTTAGAATTCAAAGCGAACGGCAAACTGAACTTGACGCTCACGGAACAGCGTCGCGCCGGTTTCCGAGATATTCTGGAAGGGATTGAAATTGGTATTCGTAAGCCCGTTAAAGGTGAACACCCCGGTGCCGAAATTCAGGTTGTAAAACGTCGTGTTGACGTTCGTGACTTGCGTGCGATTGAAGATGTTAAAGCCTTCGACCAGCACCTCAAGATTCATCGTTTCCCCCAAGTTGAAACGACGCGAGACGCGCAAGTCCATGTTGATGATTTCCGGCTGGCGGAATGAGTTGCGCGCCGTCAGCGGGAATCTGTTGGCTCCGCCCGTCAGGTTGACGCTGGTCAAAGCAGGTCCGACCAATGCGCCGCTGGGAGCGTTGGTCACGACAACCGTACCTGAGTAAGGACGCCCCGAGAAAGCGTAAAACACGGGCGAGATCGTAAAGCCGTTAAAGATCGCTCTGCCGACCTTGCTGTCACCGTCATCGCCAAAGAAGTCCGGCGTCCAGACCGCGCTCGCCGTAATCTTCTGCGGCGTGTCGAGGTTGGAAGTCGCTGTTTCAGGATTCAGGTCACTGGCGTTGAAGGGAACGTTGTTGGCGGTAAAGGTCTGCGACGTTTGTCCGGTATCCGTAGACTTCGAGAACGTGTAGTTGATCTGGAACTGCAAGCCATCCGTAAAGCGACGGTTGAACTGCGCGACGAATGCGTTGTACTCAGATTTGATATTACTACGGATCTCCGTAATCTGAGCAAAGGCCGTATTCGGGCGCAACAGCACTGGCCCCGACACGGGAATCGCAAACGACTGCCCGTCGAACGGCCCACCGACAACGGTAAAATTCTTGAGGACATTCTGTGCCGGTAAGTTGGTATCCACGAAGGTTGGCAACCGGCGACCAAGGCTCCCTATATAAGAGACGGAGAGGACGGTGTTCTTCGCGATCTCGCGTTCGAGAATCACGTCATACTGGTGGATTTGCGGGTTGGCAAAGTTGGGGGCGAAATGCTGCACGGCGGGCGGAAGCAGCACACCGGCAGCAAGCAGATTCGGAAAGATCGGCCCGGTGGCTCCGCTGAGCTGTACCTGTCTCTGTCCCCTGTCAATGCCGACGCCCGTGTTGACCAGCGCGCTGTAGATGGTCGAGTTGATGATGCGCCCGTAGTAGATGCCATAACCGGCGCGGATGCTCGTTTTGCCGTCGCCGAAGATGTCATACGCGAGACCGACGCGCGGGCCAAAGTTATTCTTGTCATTCGGCATGTTGCCGGTTTGCGGCAACAACGGATTGGCATTCCCCTGATCCGGGTTGAGCTGCAACTCGTAACGCATGCCGAGATTGACGGTCAATCTGGGCGAGACGCGAATGTCGTCCTGAAAGAAAAGGTTCACGTCGGACGTGTTAAAGGTTGTGCCAAGTATGCCGAACCCTTGATTGAAGTTGCCGCCATAACATCTGCCGACAAATCTTGTAGCGACAGTAATGCAGTTTGTCGCCGGAGGCAGCCCGACCCTAAAATTGGTGTAGTCAATAATGAAATCATTGATTCCATTGTTGCCCGTGTAGTTAAACTCGCCGCCTTCAAAGCGCAGGTTTTGAATCTTTTCCTTGACGCGATTGAAGTCCCCGCCGAATTTGAAGGTGTGATTGCCGCGCGTCACGGTCATCGAGTCGGCGACCTGAATACGCTTTTCATCCGGGAAAGCGGCGCGCTCTAGAAACTCCGGCTTGCCGAAAGAAAATCCGTTCTGGATAAAGACCTGCGGCGATCTGCCGCCGGGACCATTTGTCGGCTCACCCGCGAATGGCGGCTGGCTGAACTGGGTCTCAAGATCACGGCTCCACTGGAAACGCACTTCATTCAAAATCGTCGGGGTGATGGTTGAATTCAAGCGCGCGTTGACCGTATCCACGTCAACAAAGTCGTCGCCGAAGTTGTCTCGGGCGCGCGTGTTCGTCGCCTGCGTTTGAATGCCCGCAGGTGACTCCCAGCGCAAACGATTGTAGTTGATTGAGAAGGAGTTGCTGTCGTTAATGTTCCAGTCAATCTTGGGCAGAATCAGAATCTGATCGCCCTGACGCGGAACTTCGCCCGTCAGGCTGTTAAGAAAGCTCAGCGACGCATCAACCTGTGCATTGGTTAAGCCTCTGCCCAAGGTGCCAACCGGCTGACCGGGAACTTGAACGCCCAGCGCAGTGGTCAACTGAGCGCGATTCGCGGTATTGAGGAAACCCGCATTATTGAAAACAGCCAGCCCTGGGAAATTGCGCTCCTGCTGGTCGTAGCTGAAGAAGAAGAACAACTTGTCCTTAACGATGGGGCCGCCGATAGCGCCGCCGAACTGGTGGCGCACGTCAACCGGCTTGATGCCGATGACCTGGTTGGGTTGACCCGGCGTAAAGATTGTGCGAACCGCCAGCGGATTACGCGCGCCAAAGCGGTTGTTGCGATAGTAGTAAAAGGCCGAACCGTGAAACTCGTTGGTTCCGCTCTTGGTCACGGCATTGATAACGCCGCCCGCTGCGCGACCGTACTCAGCCGAATAATTGGAAGTGTTGACCTGAAACTCGCGCACCGCAGCCTGACTGATAACATAGCTGATACGTGTGCGACCGCGCTCTTCGGCGAAGAACGCCTGATTGTTATCGCCGCCGTCAACCGTGCTGTTGTTCAAGAGGCCGCTGATGCCGCGAAAGCTGATCAAGCCGAACGTGCCGTCCAATGAGGCAGCGGGCGTGAGCAGCGCAAAGTTAGACCAGCGGCGACCGTTAATCGGCAGTTCGTTGATCGAAGTCTGATTGATGTTGGTCGAGAAGTCCTGTTGCGACGTATTGATGACGGGCGCTTCGCCTGTGACTTCGACCTGATCGCCGCCGACGCCGCCGACCGAAAGCGGAATATCCAGTTCGGTGATGCGACCGACTTCGACCACGATCTTCGACTGGTTAAAAGCGCCAAAGCCGGAGGCGTTGATGCTCACTGTGTAGTTACCGGGCTGAAGCGCGGTCACGCGGAAGCGGCCTTCGCTGTCGGTCGTGGCCGATGCTTCTTTGTTGGTCTCTTCATTTTTGACGGACACTGTGGCGTTTGGCACGACCGCGCCGTTCGGGTCTTTGATCGTGCCGCCGATGGCGCCATCCGTAGTGGATTGAGCCATGGCGACTGCGCTCATAAGAGAGAGAAGAAGCGCGACGAGAGAGAGCCGGAAAATTTTGGACATAGTAGGGAACTCCTTGCAAAAAAAAAATCAGTTGAGAGTTGATGCTAACCGCGCGTCACCGGAACGGCGCAGAGAGAACCTGTAAATTTTTCGAGAACACTTCAGAATTGCTTAAACCATTTAGTTAAGGCGTGACCAAACCGCGTGTAGAAACAAGCTTCTATCATGCCTGAAGGCGTTTGCGCAAGTCTTACAGCGGCGTGAACGCAATGTTAAATTAGCAGAGCGTCGTTGTGAGTCCAGCGGGTTGGGTTGCAAGCTCAAAACGTATTGTTCATGGCAAGACTTATGCCGCGTGCATCAAACCCGCGAGAGACACTGACAAAGCAAGGGTTTGGCGGCTAATTGCAGCCAAACCCTTTTGAATTTCGTTGCGGCGAAGCATGATAATTTGGATTTTATCCGAAACTGGCAAGAGCTTTTGAAAGCTTGCTTGTCTGCCCCACACCGCAAGAAAAATCTACTGTCAACCGTCCTTAAACGCGCTCGACGATGATGGCGATACCCTGACCGCCGCCGATGCAGGCCGTCGCCAACCCGTAACGCCCGCTGCGGCGCTTGAGTTCGTGCAGCACAGTCAGCACGAGGCGCGTGCCGGAAGCGGCCAGCGGATGACCTAAAGCAATCGCGCCGCCGTTGACGTTGGTCTTTGAACGATCAAGCCCAAGCTCTTTTTCGACGGCGAGATACTGCGCCGCGAAAGCTTCGTTGACTTCGACGAGGTCTATCTCTTCGAGCTTCAGTCCGGCCTTTTCCAGAGCCTTGCGCGTCGCGGGCACGGGGCCGATGCCCATAATCTCAGGCTCGACTCCGGCATAAGCCCAACTGACGATGCGCCCCAAAGGCTTGGCATCCTGCGCTTTGACGTAATCTTCTCCGGCGATAACCAGAGCCGCCGCGCCGTCTACAATCCCCGAAGCATTGCCCGCAGTGACAAAGCCGTCCTTGCTGAAAGCCGGGCGGAGTTTTGCCAAGCCTTCGAGCGTCGTGTCCGGGCGCATGTGGTCGTCCGCTTCAAAAAGCGTCACGCCCTTGCGCGTCTTGACTTCGACCGGGGTAATCTCTTCCGCAAAGTATCCGGCATCGAGAGCGCGCTTGGCTTCCTGCTGCGAGCGCAAGGCGTACTTGTCCTGTTCCTCGCGCGAGATTTCATGGCGGCGCGCTAAGTTTTCAGCCGTCCCGGCCATCGGCGTATTGCAGTAAGTATCCAGAAGCGCGACCATCAAGCTGTCTTCGAGCTTGCCCTGCCCGAGCGCAAAGCCCGAGCGTGCGCCATAGATAACATGCGGAGCCTGCGACATGGACTCCATCCCGCCGACCAGCGCGGTACGCGCTTCGCCGAGTTGAATCATCTGCGCGCCGGAGATGATTGATTGAATGCCGCTGCCGCACAAACGATTGACGGTCAGAGCCGGGCGGTCAAACGGAACCCCTGCCTTGAGCGCGACGTGACGCGCGCCGTAAATCGCATCTCCCGAAGTCTGCAAAGCATTGCCGATAATCGTGTGGTCAATTTCTTCCGCAGAAACTTT
>JACMLC010000131.1 GCA_014379795.1 Pyrinomonadaceae bacterium | reverse complement strand
TGCCCGTTCTGTCCCGAAAACTGCCAGTAGCGCATAGACCAAGCGTTAATCATTCGCCTGTACAGGCCATCATCCGTGAGGGCTTGGCTCGCAGGCAGTTGCCCCGCCGCCGTGACGCATGGAGCCTCAGACAGCGCCATCGTCATCTGGTTCACGCATAACTTTTTCTCGGCAGCCCACTCAAGATAACGCTCCGCGTAAACAGAACCCGACAGGTGATTGTGCAGGTCTGCGCCCTTCGGCATCCTTAACAGGAAAGCCAACTGCTGCGGCGGCGATTTGCGTATGGACTCGAAAAAGCGCGCAGTTTGTTGTTCCGGCGTCCCGCCAGCGCTCCGGTTGCTGACGGTCTGCGCCTGAAGGACGAGCGCGCAAAGTAGAAGGAGCATGAGAGACTTTGCGAGGTTGAGGAAGCTTGATCTGGATGAATAGATTTTGCGCATTTTCGTGGCTCCTGTTTTGGTTAAGCGAGGCTCAAGCGGATTCCGATTACACATCAGGCTTAAAGATGGAATTTATCAACTGCCAGCAATGTCATAAAGCCTGTGCGCGAGGAAGAATGATGAGGGGCATGCTATCCGGGCTTCCAGTGGAAAGACTTGGTCAAAGGCCGGGTTTAGCCTGAATTCGCCGCATCCAATCTACCGGATGCCGCTTAACATGAAAGCATGCCAGCACAATAATGCTTTCTGCTTGAACGAGATAAAAGAGCGCATAAGGAAATCTTCGCAATAAGGCTCGGCGAATCTGTTCATGAACTATCGGAGAAGCAAGTGGACTTCTTTTGATACCTGCCAGACAAGCATCCGCTGCGCGCAAAAACTCAAGTCCCAATCCTTCGCTTTTTTCTTCATACCAATCAAAGGCGTCCTGAATCTCGCGGGCAGCCTCCGGACGAACAATAATCTGGTAGGTCATGCGGATTTACGCACTTTCTCTTTCAGCTCTTCCCAAGAGATACCTTCAGCCGGATTTTGGCTGTAAGCCTGCAAACGGCGGTCAAGTTCCTGTTTTTGAGCATCCGTCAAAGGTACAGCTTCGGGGAAAGCAGCGATGCTATCCCAAATATCTTCCGCCAGTTGAATTCGCTCGGCAATACTTAATTGCAAAATCTCTGAAAGCTCTGTGCTCATAATAAATTTAGCTTAAAACTTCACCTCATCGTATGCAAGCACAAAATTACAGAAAGTATCTCGGGCTAAGCCTGAGTTGATGGCGTCGCACTCTCTAACGCTATTCAGGTCGGGCAAAACTGCTATTCGGCTCGAAGATGATGCGGCGGCGTCTATCATCGTAGATGACTGTGAAACGACGCAGCAATTTGCCGCCGATGAGGCCAGCTATCCGTGGGTTGGCAAACGCTCCCCGGTTGGCTTGCGGAAAGCCGACGATTGGATTTTCGATTGAGAAACGACCGAACCGGATGATTTCTCCGCGAGCATAACTGATGGTGACGTTGCCTCCGATACCCGGCAGAGATTTGGTTTCAGTCAGCTCGACGGTTCTCAGCAGGTTGTGTTTTTTGACGAAGGGAGTCGCAAATTCCATAGTCGCCGCGCCCGCTCCGCCATCCACAATGAACTTGCCTTCCAGAGGCTTACGTTTCGGCAAGGTGAAGCTCAGGCGAATATGCGGATGGTCGTCCTCGGTGGTAATCGGAAAGCTTTGCCCGCGCCCCTTGTAACGATAGTTCGCGGTTTTATATATTTTGATAACGCGCGCCTCGTAATCAACTTCAAACACAAAGCGGCGGATAAAGTCGTAACCGAGCAAGCCGTCAACGGTTCGTCCCCAGAATGTTTCAAGCCTCTTGAAATCAATCGCCGGGACTTCCTGATTGGAGAGCTTGACGCCGGATAGGTCGAAGTTGACGCCGCTCGCCACGCTGACTTCATCCGCGCCTTCACCGGCTCCTGTCGCCTCGCCGACCGCTACGACCTTGAGGCTTAGCTTCTCAATCAGGCGCTTGTTGAGCAGCGTACTGCCTGACCCGCTGTCAAGCACGAACCAGAGCGGCTCGGAGTTGTTGACACGGACGGGGAGAAAAATGTGGCCGCGTTCTGTGAGTTGGAACGGGATTTCCTGAGCGCGGTTTCCGCTCTCAGAACGGGAGGTGCGCGCGCGGGCGTTTTTCACGCTTGTCTGTGCCGCTGCGCACGGCATCATCTGAAAAGCTAAGACAGCAAATATGATGAGCCGGATTGCCAGCTTAGCGTTGCGCTTCATGTTTAAATATCCTTTCCAAATCAAGACTCGCCGTACAGCTCGTCTATCAGCGCGCGGTGTTTTTCGTCAACGACGCGGCGTTTGACTTTGAGCGTGGGCGTCAATTCGCCGCCGTCTATGGTGAATTCTTCGTGCAGGAGGGCGACG
>JACMLC010000130.1 GCA_014379795.1 Pyrinomonadaceae bacterium | reverse complement strand
TATCTGCACGCCATCCGACATCATCGTCTACCCGGACGCAGATCACGGATTTCATGCAGATTATCGTCCCACCTATAATAAAAAAGATGCTGATGACGGCTGGAAAAAACTTCAGGAGTGGTTCAAACAACACGGCGCAGCCTAAGTCAGGTCAGAACCGCCTGCGGTAGCGGGTGGGTTCTTTCGTCGCCAGAGACCCGCCCGCTACCGCAGGCGGTTCTGACCTGTGAGACAAGGAGATATAGAGTGGGCGAGAAACAGGAAGATGCAAACTTGATTCTACGGCTTTATGAAATCAGGCGCGATGAAGCTATGCGCAGGGCGCGCGTTTGGTTCCTAATGGATTTTAATCCTGAAAATATTCAGGACATCATGCAAGCGCTCTTCGGAGAGCACAGCGCGGATTTTCGCATGGTAGCATCTTACTGGGACATGGCCGCCACCTTTGTCAATTACGGTGCGATTGACGAGCAGATGTTCAATGACATCAACACAGAGCACGTCGGCATTTATGCCAAGCTGCAACCCTTCCTCGCAGAGTTGCGCGCTCTGCCGGGCGCGCCGCCTTATCTTTATCTCAAAAATCTTGAGCCGTTGATTCAGCGCATGCCCGATGCCGAAGAGCGCATCGCAGCCATGCGTAGATATATGAAGCGTCGCAATGAAGCCAGTACCGGCGCGGCAACGTCGTGAGGGGTTAAAATTGCCACTAGCTTCAGATAGTGGAGAAGTTGAGTAAAAAAAACGATTGGCTTTAGCCAAAACCTTTGGCTAAAGCCAATCGTTTTTTGCTCATTAACGGCTAAAGCTGGAGGCAATTCAAAGAATTTCTCTTACTCCGCACTATTTTTTGCGCTTCGGTTTTGTGCTTTTGGGCTTGGCGGGCGTTTGCGTCTTGACTTCCGTAGTCGTCACTGCGATTGGCTTCGGCGGCGGCGCAAACATCTCACGAACATATTTGACGGCCATGTCAATGGGGATATTCGCCTGCACTAAGACCTCGCTGCCTTCCGCAATCAGCTTCACTTCATCAAAGATGGTTTGAGCATTCTTGTCCGGCACAGAGCTTTTCGTTTGCTCGAAAAATCCTGATAGCATGTTTCTCATCAGGCGTGCTGTGTCTGGATTGTCCGCGTTCATCGCGCCGGTCAGCTTGAAATTCTGCGCGTCCATGTTGATAGAGGCATAGAACTCTCCGAACTGCGTCATGCAGTTGTTCTGGCCGTCTCGATTTTCCGCCATCCGCAACCCGAAGCTTTTAGCGAAGGCCATCATGGGCGAGCCGGATATGCTAATCAGCGCGGTGGGGTCGCGCAGGATAGAGGCGACTGTTTCAGCCTTGATGCGCCCGCGCCCGTCCGCCGCATCGAGAGCCGCCTTGATATAAGAAGTGTTTCCGACGGCGAGCGTGTTCGCATCTAAAGCCGCGATGGCAATCTCTGAGAAAGCGGCAGCGAAAGGATTTTTGGCAGCGTCTTTGGCAAACTCGTCCAGCTTTATCACATTGATTTTGTGCGAGCCGTATTGTTCCTCGCGCAGCTTGCCTTCGGACATCATCATCGCCATCCCAAGCAAAGGTTGAACCTCAAAATCGCCGCGCGTCACGAACATTGCTTCGGGGAGCGGAAACATGCTGGCTCCGGTCGGCTTACTAAAACGCGTCGCTATCACCATGAATTCTATGTCTTTGAGATCAATGCGCGTAAACGCTTTCACCTGTTCGAGCATGTTGCGCATCTCTTGAAGCTCTTTTGGAGGCAGGACGCGCGGGGCGACATCGGTCACGATGCGCGAGGCGTTTACATAAACGATGACTTCCGCTTCCGGCAGCATCGAAAGAGAAGTTGTCAGAGCCTGTGCGTCAGTCGCTGTTTGCGCCTGCGCCGTCATCACACAGAGCAGCGCGACAACGAAAGCCATGAAAAGAGGACGAAGTTGTACTTTCATTTTAAATTCCTTTGAAGTTATGTTGACATCTCACTTTGGCTGGATGCGCAAAGTATAGCTGCAAATCTCTATTTTCTCGTCGGGCGTGACAGCCGTGCGCTGGTCGCGCGGAATCTCGCGCCCGTTGACTAGCGTCGGATTTCTGCCTTTGGGCGTCAGCCAGTAACTGCCGTTATCATCACGCGTCAGGACGGAATGAATGCGGCTCACTTCCGCATCGCCCTTGATGGGCAGGTCAACCGAGACAGAGCGGGAGCCACGACCGATTGTAATTTCAGGCTTACTGATGGGAACGACGAGTTGGCGCACGCCGTCTTTCCAGACTTCGACTGAGAAAAGCTCTGTCACGCGAGGCCGCACGACCGTTTGTTCGCTCTCTCCCGTTTCCAGAATATCGTCAGACCCGTTTGCAGCGATTTCCAGCACATCGTCGGGCAGGCGTGTCGGGTTCATGGGCGGCATACTGGGGCGCGCGGTGACGCTCGTTTTACCGGCTTCGGTTTCGTCCCAAAGAGGTTGTACGCGAAACTCTCCCTTGTTGAGCGTGCCGTCAACGCGCAGCTCGACCGTAAAAGATTTGGTGGCAAGCTGTGTCGTGCCGCTCAACTCGCGCGCGCGCTCAGAGAGGACGTGAAAGAGACCCTGTTCGAGGCCGCGCCGCTTATCGCCCTGCCACTCTTTATCGTCATCGTTGCTCAAATAGACGATGTACTCGCGCGGAATATAGGTGGGGCCGCCGGGCGGCGTGAACATCTCGCGCTGCATGACGGCTTCGACTTCGCGCGCCACCTTGACCAGAAACTCTTCCCAGACACGTCGCGGGCGCGCCTGTTCATCCGCTGCTTCGAGCGGGTCTCCTGCGCCGTCGCCATCAATCCACCTGCGTATGGATTCAATCAAGCCCACGATAGTCTGTCTCCCATTCGGAAAGAAATTTATCAGGATTCCAAATTTAAATAACGCTTATTTACCCAGCCGCGTTGCGCATTTAAATCATCACGCACGGGCGCGCGACCGTGCTCAAGAATCTGCACTTCATACCAGGCGTTGTTGGTGCTGAGCACGCGGACGCGCGATCCCTTCTCGGCCAGACCAATCCGGGATGGAATCGTGCCCGGATCGCGATGTAAATATACATCAGTTGTGGTCAAAACCTCGCGCCCAATATCCGCAGACGGCGTTGGAGGGTTATTTCCGGGCGTCGCGGGCCTTCCAGCGCCCCAGAGCCGCCCGCGAAAATAGTTGTGAGTCGCAAGGAGCATTCCGGCAAACGCGATAATCAAGAGCATGGCTACCAGAAACCGCATGCCGCGCCCGGACATCCAGTCTTTTGACTTGTCCGTTTTGGGGCGTGCGTTCTCGACAGAGATGTCCGGCATCGCCGCTAGAATCTCGTGCGCAGGCTGAGCCGGCGCGAGCGGCGCGGGAGGTCTGGCGGATTCCGCGTTGCCGAGTTGAACGACGATGCGCGGGCGCGCTTTGCCATTCGCGTTCGGTTCAAGCTGGCGCAGTCCGCGCGTCGAATCAAAACGGGCGCGCGGCGGAGCTTCTATGACAGCTTGCATCCCAGCCGTTAACTGGTCGCCGGTTCGCTTGCGAACGTCCGCCTCGTCGGGTTGATGCAACAATTGTGTCGGCGGCAGTGCGGCATCCGCCAGCTCTTCCCAAAATTCCTGCACCGTCTGGTAACGCTCAAGCTGGTTGCTTTGCGTCGCACGCTTCAGCACGCGCAAGACGGATGAAGCCCAGCTTTTATTCGCAATCGAATCCGGCAACTCAGTAATCGGGCGGTGCGAGAAGCGTCGCGGAGCTTCGCCTGCAAGCATCGTGTAGGCTGTCTTGGCAAGCGAGTAGATGTCAGCCGCAGGCGTCAGGTGCGCCTGTGTGGATGACAAGGATGCTGTATCGAGATGTCCTGTGTGCAGCAGCGGGTTATGCTCAGGCGGAGCATAGATGTTCGTGCCGACGCGTGTGATCGCGCCTTCGGTCGCTTCCAGCTTGGCAACGCCGAAATCCGCAATCTTGACCACCTTGCCGTCTTCCGTCAGCAACAAATTCTGCGGCTTGATGTCGCGGTGTATGACGTGGCACTCGTGCGCGTGCGCCAGACCTACGCAAACCTGTTCGAGATAAAAGAGGGCTTCGTCAAACGTGAGCGGCTGTTTGCGGCAATGCGCGGCCAGATCGCCGCCGGACAGGTATTCCAAAACCAGATAATGAAAAGTCGTGGACGAGAGGTCAATCGCGGTGCCGTGGCCGAGACGGTTGATAATGTTCGGATGACGCACGCGGTCTAGGGCGACAGCTTCATTCTGAAAATTTTCAGTTAAGGTGCGCTCAAGCTCATCGTCGGGGACGCCCTGCAATAAGACGTTCAGAGCCTTGATGACGACAGTGCTGTGCGGGTCTGAGGCTTCGACGGCATTGTCGCGGGCGATATAGATTTCGGCATAGCTGCCGCGCCCGAGGCATTCCTGTATGTCGTAGCGGCCATCCAGCCTGCATTGTTGAAGTTTGAGTTGCGACATCCGACCGCGCCTTCAGATGAAATCTGCCCGCTTAAAAGATGCTTTACTGGGGGAAAATTAACGCGGCCCAGCAACGGGGGCCGGGAGCGTGCCGCTGGTTTCGTTATTAAAAGGCTTTGAATTGCCTGCGCCCTGACTGACGGGGAGCGTTTTGCCTTCCGGGTCAATCACTTCATCAAGCGCGGTGGCGGCATTTTCCCGCTCGACCGGATTGCCGGATTTCATCGCCGCGACCGCCGCCGTGAGCTTTGTCTCAATCTTCAGCGCATCGCGTGCGGGGCGATCTTTCAATATCTCAAGAGCCTTTTTAAGAGCCGCGCTCGCGTCAACGTATTTGCCGGACAGGAGCAACGCGCGCCCGTACAGGTAAAGAAATTCAGGATCGGTTGAAGCCAGAGGATTGTTGCCCTGCTCGCTTGCCATCCGGCTCGCCATCCTCGCCGGAGCCGCGTCAACCTCCCGCCGCTTGCCGTCAAGCAGCGATGTTGGGTTAGGCGTTGGTAAAGGCGTCGCCCCTGCCGTCTCATCCGCCTGCGTTTGAATGTCCCGGCGTTGTTTCCACATGCCTCCGAAAAATGCTGCGACGCCGAGTCCCGCCACCAGAATCAAAAAGAAGAGAACCATCGCGATTGTTCCCAACGCGCTGCGGCGGGATGGAGGCGCAGTTGCAGCAACGGCGGCAGGCATGTGAACAGTGTTGGCGGCGACTGGTTGCTCTTCAGCAACCGGAGTCGCGTCGGAAGCTGATGCTGTTGCAGGTGAAAGCGGGCGCACGGCATCAATGGTCTCGTGCAACGAAGGGTCTAACTCATCCACCTTGTAATCGCCGCTTATCGTCTCCGCGAGGGTGCTTCTTGAGAGAGTGATTGTGCGCTCGTCGTCGAACCCGTCGGTTGCGTCTGCGTGTCCCCGCTCGCCGACGCGGATGATGACGGCTGTCAAATTATCCTCTGCGCCGCGCTCGTAACAACGCTTTTTCATCTCTCCACAAATCGCGTCGGGGGCTTGGTTGCTATTGAGAAGTTTTGATAACTCATCGTCCGGCAGGTGGCGCGTGATGCCGTCAGAGCAGAGCAGAAAGCTGGTGCCATCTTTAATTTCGATGGTCTTCATATCCACTTCGACGCCGTCCTCTGCGCCGAGCGCGCGGCTGATGACGTTGCGGCTCGGGTGATGCGCGGCCTGTGCAGCGGTCATACGGCCTGCGCGCACTTCTTCTTCGACTACGGAGTGGTCGCGCGTCTCTCTATGAATCTGGCCGTCGGGCGTCACTCTGTAAATACGCGAGTCGCCGACGTGGCCGATGGTGGCGACATGGCCGTCCAAATGCAGAGCGACGATGGTGGTCGCCATCATCTGCAGCTTCGGATGCTCGCGCGCCATGCGATAGATCGAAGAGTTGGCGCGTTGAATCGCGATCTCCATCAAGTCTTCCGTGTCGCTGCCCGATTCCTGGTAGCGGAAGGCTTCGTCCAAGACTTCGATTGCCGTCTGC
>JACMLC010000129.1 GCA_014379795.1 Pyrinomonadaceae bacterium | reverse complement strand
CGAAAGCAGAGTCCAACGCTTCGTGTAAGAGTAAAGCAGGATGCTGGCGAGCGCGACCGGAGCCAGCGCGAGCGTCAAACGATTGAGCATCGCCGCCGAGACAAAAAATATTGCCGCCGAGACAAACGAAAAAGCCCACACGAAACCGCTGGAGAGCGTGCCTGCGGGCAGCGCACGCGCTTTTGTGCGCGGGTTACGCGCGTCAATCTCGCGGTCTGCGAGGCGATTAAAAGCCATCGCGGTCGAGCGTGCGCCAAACATCGCTAAAGTAATCCAGAGCATTTGCCAAGCGGTCGGCAATCCGCCCGCCGCCAGCGCTGCTCCCAGAAAAGCGAAGGGCAGCGCAAACAGCGTGTGCTCGATCTTAATCATTTCGAGCGTGATGCGTGCGTTTTTAACAGTGGCGGTCAACATCTTCTTTTTGATTCACGAGCCGTGGCTTGTAAATCCCTCCTCTTGCCTTTACTCCATAGCAAAGACAAGGCCACACAGCGGGTTGATGAAAGTAAAGCTATTTTCACTTCGCTGCTTTGCAAACTGCCAAAAGCAGAGTTGGCAGTTGGCAGTTCGCAGTGGGCAGATAAGCATGACAAAGCTTATGTTTTAACTGCCAACTGCTCACTGCCAACTGCCAACTGTGCACAGCTAACTGCCAACTTCTTTCTCCCCCTGCCAGCGCGTCGCCTGCGAATGAGGGATGCCGAACTGGTCTAAAATACGGAAGACCAGATGGTCTACCAGCTCTTCGATATTTTTCGGGCGATGATAAAAGCCGGGACTCGCGGGCAAGATACGCGCGCCCGCACGCGAGAGGCGCAGCATGTTCTCAAGATGAATCGCGTTATAAGGCGATTCGCGCGGCACGATGACGAGCTTGCGGCCTTCCTTCAAAGTCACGTCCGCCGCGCGATGAATCAGGTTCGTGCATGCGCCGGATGCAATCGCGCCCAAAGTTCCCATAGAGCAAGGCACGATGACCATCCCCGCTTGCACATGCGAGCCTGAAGCAGGCTTAGCAGCCATGTTATCCAGCCTGTGCGCGCGAATTAGTTTCGAGTCTGCGGGAAGTTTAAGCCATTCGTTAATAGCATGGCTGTCAACTTCGCCTAAGTTCGCGCCCAGCTCTACGCGCGCGACTGTTCGCGCGGCTTCGGACATAATCAGGTTAATGCGCTCGACCGCGCTGCTCGCACACATGTGCATGAGCGCACGCTGCGCATAAATCGCACCCGAAGCTCCTGTGATGGCAACAGTCAATTCCATAAAAGCAGTGACAAGTGACGAGTGATAAGTGACGAGTTAAAAACAGATTCTAGCTTGTCGCTTGTTCCTTGTCACTTGTCACTGCGGTTTTGTTCAATGCTAGAATGCCACGCATTCATTTTGTTTACGTTCTCTGTTATCAGATTTATGGACTTGCAGGAATTAGAAAAACTGCTGCGAGCGCACAAGAGCGGAGAGTTGGGCGCGGATGAGGCCGCGCGGCTCATCCAGAATCTGCATTTTGAAGACATCGGATATGCGCGCGTAGATCACTCTCGCGCGGCTCGGCAGGGTTTTCCGGAAGTCGTCTTTGGCGCGGGCAAGACGCGCGCGCAGGTGGTCGGAATTGTCGAACGGCTCGTTAAGCATGCGCCGAATGTTTTAGTGACGCGCACGGATGAAGGGACTTTCGGCGAGGTGCGCAACGTCGTGACGGATGCAGAGTGGCACGAGGGAGCGCGCCTGATACGAATTCAAAGAGATAAAACGGAGCGCGGCGTAGGCGAAATCGCTATCGTCACCGCCGGGACTAGCGACATTCCCGTTGCGGAAGAAGCGGCGTTGACGGCGGAAGCGATGGGCAATCGCACGCATCGTATCTGGGACGCAGGCGTTGCAGGCATTCACAGGATTTTGGCAGAGCGCGCCTTGCTTCAGAAAGCGCGCGTCATCATCGTCGCGGCGGGAATGGAAGGCGCGCTGCCTTCGGTCGTCGGCGGCCTTGTGAGCGTGCCTGTCATCGCCGTTCCGACCAGCATCGGTTACGGCGCATCGTTTGGCGGCGTGGCCGCGCTCTTGGGGATGCTCAACTCCTGCGCGTCAAACGTCACGGTCGTCAACATAGACAATGGTTTTGGCGCGGGCTTTGTCGCCAGCCTCATCAACCGCCAGTGGGAAGCTCAATCATGAAGGCAAAAGGTAAAAGGCAAAAGGTAAAAGGAAGACTACTTCTACTTTTTTGCCTTTTACCTTTTACCTTTTGCCTTACCGCAGGTTGCGGTGCGCGGCGGACGCCGAACTTAGAACGCATCTTCGCAGAGGCGCGTGCGCGCACGGGCAAGCGACCGATTATCGTGATTCCGGGCATTCTCGGCTCGCAGCTCGTCCACCGCGAGACAGGCAAAGTGGCTTGGCCTTCCGCCTTTCGCCTGTCCGAGAGGGATTTGAGCCTGCCCATCTCGCCAGACCTCGCGGCCAATCGTGACGATCTAGTCGCAAGCAAAATCCTTGATACTATCAAGCTCGCGCGCCTCGTGCCGGAGGTTTATGTCTACCATAATTTGCTGGTCGCGTTGAGCCAGTATGGCGGCTATGCCGAAGGCGATTGGAACAATCCCCCTCCGAACGGCGACCGCGATACTTTTTATGTTTTTCCATACGACTGGCGGCGCGATAATGTCGAGTCGGCGCGCGCTCTTGTGCACAGCGTCGAAAACCTGAAGCGCAAGCTCAATCGCCCGGACTTGAAATTCAATATCTTAGCGCACTCGATGGGCGGCCTCGTCGCGCGTTACGCGGCGATGTACGGCGACGCGGATTTGCCAGCGGGCGAAGCGCAGCCCGTGCCGACTTGGGCGGGAGCGTCCCACATCAACAAGATTTTTATGTTGGGCACGCCGAACGAAGGCTCTATGGATGCCTTCTCGACGCTGCTTCAGGGCTATTCATTGACCGAAGGCTTGAGAATTAGAATCCGTTTGCTCAACAAGCTCTCGCGCGAAGATGCGCTGACATCTCCGGCCATCTTCCAGCTTTTGCCGCACAAACATGCCGTGCGGTTTCTGGATGAAAATTTACAGCCGCTCGAAGTTGATCTCTATGATCCGGCGGTATGGCGAAAGTACGGGTGGAGCGCAATTTCGGACGCGAAATTCCGCGCGCGATTTGCCAGCGGCGGCGAAGGGGAAAAGACGGAAATGAGCGGCGGCGAAGAGAGGCTCAATGCGCTCGACGAATATTTTGCGGTCGTGCTCCGTCGCGCAGAGCGTTTTCACGAATCGCTCGATGCGACGTATGAAGGCGAATCGCCCGTGGCGCTGTTTGCCTTTGGCGGCGATTGTGAAGAGACTCTGGCCGCGCCCGTCGTCGTGCTTGATAAGAAGACCGGAAGCTGGAAGACCTACACGGAGCCGCGCGGGTTTCGCTCGCCGACCGGAAAGAAAGTGACGAAGAAAGACGTGACGCTCTTGATGTATGCTCCCGGCGATGGCCGCGTCACGCGCCGCTCGCTGCTCGCCGAAACGCTGGCCGAAACGCGCCGCCGCAGCCAGCTTTTCAACACCTCGCTGCCAATCGTCTATGCGGTCTTTGCCTGCGACCTGCACGGCGAATTGCAGAATAACAAAACGCTGCAAGACAACGCCTTGACCGCGCTGGTTAGCGAAGCCATGAAATAATGAATTTTCATCCCGCTGCACAGTCATCTCGTCACAAAATAGTTTTTCAATCTTTGCGGCTCGTTTGAAAATTCTATTTTAAGCCGCGCGAGCGGCTAAGAGAAGGTAGCCAGACGTGCAACGTCTGGAATGTTGAAAGATAAGGATTCGCGCATTGAAGATGCGCGCAGAACTGTCTGTCCGCACTTTCAGTGCGGAAACGATTATTTCATCCGAACCAGACGTTGCACGTCTGGCTACCTTCTACCTGCGCCTCTGGCGCAAATTTAGGAATTTTCAAAACAGCTTCTTTGCATCTCGTTTGATAATCCATCTCTCGCTTTATCACTTTCATTGATTTTGGAGCGTCAATGATTCCCAAAATTTTAAGATTCGATTTTCTTGCGGGCTACAAAGAATACGCGCCGCTTTTTATACGGCTGCTGGTCGGCTCTTTTATCATCTGGGGCGTGCAGGACAACATTTTCAGCGCGGCGCACATGGCAGAGTTTGAACAGTTTCTGGCACAGAGAGGAGTGCCCGTTCCGGCGTTCGCGGCGCGTCTTTCCGTGTACGCGCAATTCATCTGCGGGCTGTCAATTCTGTTAGGAGGTTTGGTGCGCCTGACATCCGTGGTGATGATTATCAACTTTATCGCGGCGATTATTATCGCGCATCGGGGAGACACTTTTCGCGGGATGTTCGCGGCGTTGATGATGATTGCGGTCGCGCTCTTTTTCCTCCTGCACGGCGCGGGCAGATTGTCTGTGGACGAATGGCTTGAACGGCGCGCAGGAAAAAGCGTTTGAGCTTCAGGCATCCCGCGCAAGCGTTTGGAATACTAAGAGAGAAATACGTCCAGCCGCACGCGATTAATTTGAGAATGATGCTATTTAAAGTTGTGCGCGGATGATGCCAATCTTTTGACAGAGGAACATCAAAGATGAAAAAGATGCTCGTGCTGATTATTCTTTTGTCCTGCGTGGTTGAAGCATCGGGGCAGAAAAGTCTTTTCTCAGACCTGCTGGCAGTGGTCGAGGCTGAGCGCGCCTTTGCACGCACCGCTACGGAAAAGGGAGTGCGTGATTCATTTCTGGCTTTCATCGCGAATGATG
>JACMLC010000128.1 GCA_014379795.1 Pyrinomonadaceae bacterium | reverse complement strand
CGCGAATACAGGCTGCAAAATCTGCTTCGAACCGTAGAAAGCGATTTTGACTACATTATTATTGACTGTCCTCCATCGCTCGGCCTTCTGACATTAAATGCCCTGACTGCCGCAGATTCTTTGCTGGTTCCCATCCAATGTGAGTATTTCGCGCTCGAAGGGGTGACGGAGTTGTTCGACACCTTAGCGCGTATCCGGCGTGTGCTAAATTCAAATTTGACGATAGAAGGTCTGCTGCTCACAATGTATGACGAGCGCACAAATCTTTCGGGGGCTGTCGCGGCTGATCTCAGGGATTTTTATGGCCAGCAGGTCTTCAACACAGTTATCCCGCGAAACGTGCGTCTGGCGGAGGCTCCCAGCTACGGGAAACCCATCATCCTTTACGATATTCGCTCACGCGGCGCGGAAAGCTACCTTCAGTTGGCAAAGGAGGTCATGACGCATGACAAGAAGAGTTCTAGGCAGGGGCTTGAGCGCACTGCTGTCGGATACCCCGGCGACTTCCAATGAGGATTTTCTTGAAATTGAGATAGACCTCATTGACCCGAATCCTGCCCAGCCGCGCACGCATTTTGACGAGTCTCGTTTAGAGGAGTTAGCTCAATCCGTTCGTGCAAACGGAATCGTCCAGCCTCTGGTGGTGCGCCGTCGCGGGATGCGTTACCAGCTAATCGCGGGCGAGAGGCGTTGGCGTGCGGCGCAGCGCGCAAACTTGGATAAAATCCCCGCAGTGGTCCGTGAGATTCCCGACGACAAACTTTTAGAACTAGCACTGATCGAAAATATTCAGCGGCAGGAACTAAGCGCTATTGAAGAAGCCCACGCCTACAAAAGGCTTATAGACACGCTCGGCCTGACACAGGAAATGGTCGCGCAACGTGTCGGCAGGGATCGCTCTTTTATCACTAACTACTTACGCCTCTTACGTTTACCCTCAGACATCCAAAAGCTCGTGGAAGATGAGAAAATCTCTACGGGGCATGCCAGAGCTTTGCTCGGGGTTGATGATGTGGATATTCAACGTCGTGTCGCGCGTAACATTGTCGAGCAATCTTTGTCGGTTCGCGAAACCGAGCGTGCTATCAAAAGAATTATTTCAGGGGTTAGTCCTGCGGCTGCGACTTTGAGAACTGAAAAGCCCAATGATGCCAATGTGCAGGCGGCGGAAACCAAATTGCGCCGTCGCTTTGGAACACAAGTGCGTATCGTCCCAAGCCAAAAGGGGGAGGGCGGAAAAATCGAGATAGAGTATTACAGCCATACTGATCTGGATCGTTTATATCAACTGTTAGCCAGTTCATCGGAGACTATTCCATCACCTTAGACACTTCAGTTTTGCAAAATACAATGTAAGAATTCACCGCCTCTTTTTCGCTTGGCTCAAGAGGCTTATTGCTATCCAGATTCGAGGGAAAACTGGAATAATGCTCGTTTATTTTTTAGTGTGCAAAGTAAAATGAAAAAAAGACTGACAGAGATGGTGTCTTGCGCCGGTTGAGTGGCTAAACTCGCTCCGCGCGATCTGGCACGGGTTCTGGGCCAGCTTCCGACACAACCGCTTAATAATGACGTACTCGTCGGGTACGACATGGCGGATGACGCCGGTGTGTTTCGTCTGCGGGACGATGTTGCTTTGGTGCAAACGGTTGATTTCTTTACTCCTGTAGCAGATGACCCGGAGGTTTATGGCCGGGTGGCTGCTATCAACTCGCTTAACGATGTGTATGCGATGGGAGGAACTCCACTGACAGCTCTGGCAATCGTTTGTTATCCGCAAAAGGAGGATATGGACGTACTGGGACAAATCCTGCGTGGTGGACAGTTAGCGATGAATGAGGCTGGAGTCTTTATCTTAGGTGGACATTCGATTGATGATGCGGAGATCAAGTTCGGTTATGCCGTGACGGGAACGGTTCATCCCTCAAGAGTCATTACAAACGCCAATGCGCAACCGGGCGATGCGCTGATTTTGACAAAACCTATCGGAACCGGAGCCATCAGTACAGGAATCAAGAAGGGCGTGGCGAGCAGCGTTGCGGTTGAGGCTGCGATGAAGGCGATGACGACTTCAGCCGCCGCTCCGTCCGCTGCGATGCAACAGGCCGGAGCACATGCCTGTACGGATATCACAGGCTTTGGCTTGTTGGGGCATGTCTTTGAGATGGCGCGGGCAAGCGATGTCTGTCTGAAGATTGAGTCGGCGCGCGTGCCCCTGCTGCCGGATGTTTTGGAGCTGATTGGACAGGGAATGTTGACGCGCGGCGATAAAAACAACAGGGAATATGTGGGCGAGACTGTAAAAATAGCGGAGCATGTTTCGGGTCAGATGCAGAGCGCGCTTTTTGATCCGCAAACGGCTGGCGGGCTGCTCATCAGCATTGCTGAATCGAAAGCCGAAGACCTCGCGCGAAATATTGATGGCGCTGTGATTATCGGCAGCGTTCACGCGCGCGCGGATTTTTTGATTCAAGTCACTTAGCTTCAAAATTTTAGAAAACTGCCGCCAAGGTCGCTGCCTTGACTGGCTGCAAAAACGCGTGCTAGACTCGCAAGCTTTTGACAGGCATGCAGTTTCATCTTCTATAACCTTGTTCGTCTATCTCTGTCTGGTGAGCCTTTGTGCGTTATGATTTTTCTGGCTTTCTCTGAAAATTCCATCCAACTTGTGCCGGACGGCACGCTCTTTCTTCATATCGCAATCATTTTAATTATGGTGTTCGTTTTGAACGCCACGCTGTTCAAACCGATCAACCGGATTCTGGCCGAGCGCGAGCGGCGCACGCGCGGGCGTTCCGGCGAGGCGCACGAAATCTTGCAGCGCGTCGAAGAAGGATTGTCGAATTACGAGCGCACCTTGCGCGAAGCGCGTGCGGAAGGCTATCGCTTAATGGAGCAGGAGCGCGCCAAGGCTATGAGCGAGCGACAAAGTAAGTTGGGAGCTGTACGCGAAGAGATAGGCAGCTCCGTCGCAGAGCAGAAGGAGACCATTCGCGCGCAGAGTGAAGAGGCGCATCAGGTGTTGGAAAGAGACTCGCGGCAGATAGCCGCACAAATCGGCGCGCATATTCTCCATCGCCCGGTGAGCGAGACGACCATCTCAAGCGTCAATTAACGCGAAGACAAATCATGTTCGGGGCATTTATCAAATCACAGATTCTGTTCGCACTGGCCGGAGACGGCAGTGCGCCGTGGTGGAACTATCCGGGCTTTGAAGCATGGAAGTTCTTTAATCTTTTCCTATTTGTCGGCGTGCTTGTATATATCCTGCGCCGTCCGATTAGCGAAGCGATGCGCGCGCGCCGCGAGGGAATTCGTCGTGACCTGATGCGTGCGCAGGAAGAGCGCAACGCGGCGTTGGCTAAATTGGAAGAAGTCGAAGCTCGTCTGGCGCGGCTTGATGCGGAAGTAGCGAGCGTGCGCGAGCAGGCTCGCACAGACGCGATTGCAGAGCAGGAGCGTATCGCTCTTTCAACGGAAGCGGATTCGCAGAAGCTGCGCGAGCAGGCCGTCAGGGAAATCGAGAGCGCTGGGAAAGCCGCGCGGCATGAACTGCGTCGGTATGCTGCGGAACAGAGCGTGCGCCTCGCGGAAGAGATGATTCGCCGCGACATCCGAACCGAAGATGATACGCGTCTCGTGAATATGAGTATCGAAGAGTTGGGGGGAAGCAAGCGTTGAGTGTGCAAACGGTCGCGCGCCGTTACGCAGCAGCACTGGCCGATGTGGTGACGGCACGGGGCGAAGCGCGTGAGGTGCAGGAAGAATTATCCGCGTGGGAACAGATGATGCAATCAAGCGGACAGCTTCTGGTAGTCTTCAGCAATCCGACGATTCCCTACGATCAAAAACGCAAAGTCCTGAACGCGCTCATCGCCCGCGCGAAGGTTCGCCCGACCACTGAGAATTTTTTAAAAGTGCTCTTGCAGAACCAGCGGCTCGCAGAATTGAGCGAAGTCAACAAGCGTTTCGCGCAGGTGCTTGACGAGCGTGCGGGCGTTGTCTCTGCGGATGTTGTGACGGCGCGTCCCGTCTCTGCCGACGCGCAGGAAGCCTTGCGCACGCGGCTGGCTGCGATGACGGGCAAGAACGTGCGTTTGAAGTTTAAGACGGACGAAGAATTAATCGGCGGCATGGTGACACGCATCGGCTCGACCGTTTACGACGGCTCGGTGCGTAATCAATTGGAGAGAGTCAAAGCAAAAATTTCAGGTAAATAGTAAATGGTGAATAGTAAATAGCAGAACGAGTTTTTTCTATTTACTATTCACCATTCACAAAAAGGGAATTATATGGAACCGATCAAAGCTAACGAGATTAACGAAATCATTCGCCAGCAGATCGAGAATTTTGATGGCGGCGTGACCGTGACGGAAGTGGGCACGGTGATTAAAGTCGGAGACGGCATCGCGGAGATTCACGGCCTCGAAAAAGTGATGGCCGGAGAGCTGTTGGAATTTCCGAAAGACGTGCGCGGCCTCGCTTTGAATCTTGAAGAAGACAAAGTCGGCGTGGTGCTCTTCGGAGATTTTCAGGTCGTCAAAGAAGGCGACATGGTCAAGCGCACAGGGCGCATCATGGAAGTGCCCGTCGGCGATGCGATGATCGGTCGAGTGGTGGATGCGCTCGGCAATCCGATTGATGATCGTGGGCCAATCCTGACCGAGGAATTTAGCCCGATTGAGCGCATCGCTCCCGGCATCATTGACCGCCAGCCTGTGAAAGAGCCTTTGCAGACGGGTCTCAAAGCGATTGACTCGATGGTGCCTATCGGTCGCGGGCAGCGCGAGCTGATTATCGGCGACCGCCAGACGGGCAAGACTGCCGTCGCGGTTGACACTATCATCAACCAAAAAGGCAAAGATGTTATCTGCATCTACGTCGCCATCGGACAAAAAGCTTCGACGGTCGCGCAGGTCGTCAAGACCTTGCAGGATAACGGCGCAATGGATTACACCATCGTCGTTAAAGCCACAGCGTCCGATCCGGCGGCGATGCAGTTTCTCGCACCGTACTCAGGCGTCGCCATCGGCGAATACTTCCGCGACTCAGGCCGTCATGCTTTGACGATTTACGATGACCTTTCCAAACAGGCTGCGGCTTATCGTGAAATCTCGCTGCTCCTGCGCAGGCCGCCGGGACGCGAAGCTTATCCGGGCGATGTGTTTTATCTACACTCGCGCCTGCTTGAGCGTGCGGCGAAGATGTCGGATAAGCGTGGCGGCGGCAGTTTGACGAGCCTGCCGATTATCGAGACGCAGGCGGGCGACATCTCCGCTTACATTCCGACCAACGTGATTTCGATTACGGATGGACAGATATTTCTCGAAGCAGACCTTTTCAACTCCGGCATCCGCCCGGCCATCAACGTCGGCAACTCTGTCTCGCGCGTCGGCGGCGCGGCGCAGATCAAGGCCATGAAGCAGGTCGCCGGAACCCTGCGCATTGACCTCGCGCAGTTCCGCGAGCTGGCGGCCTTCGCGCAGTTCGGCTCAGACCTTGATAAAGCGACGCAGGCACAGCTTGCGCGCGGACAGCGTCTGGTCGAAATCCTGAAGCAGCCGCAGTACCGCCCGATGGATGTCGAGAAACAGGTCTTGGTCATCTGGGCTGCGAGCAACGGACATGCCGACAGTGTGGCGGTCGAAGATGTCCAACGCTTTGAGGCCGAGTTGCTGCGCTTTGTCGAAAACGCGCATCCCGGCACCCTGCAAAGCATCCGCGAAAAGAAATCTCTGACGGATGAGATCAAAGCTGATTTGACGCAGGTGTTATCCGACTTCAAAGACCGTTGGAACGAAGAGACGCTCATCGCAAGCCAGACTTCGACCGGCGTCGCCACGCAGCCAGCCGCGACAACAGCAGCCGCTGCCCGCGTGACCGCATAAAACTACAGTGATAAGTGATAAGTGATGAGTGATAAGAAATGCTTTTGCTCATCACTTATCACTTATCACTTATCACTAAATCAAAATGGCTAATCTTTTAGATATACGTCGCCGGATTCGTTCGGTAAAGAACACGCAGCAGATCACAAAGGCTATGAAGATGATGTCTGCTGCGCGGCTCAAGCGCGCGCAGGACAGGGTCGTGACGGCGCGCCCGTTCGCCAATAAGATGATGGAAATTTTGGGCGAGCTGGCCTCGCGCACGGATGAAAATTTTCATCACCCGCTGCTTGATGCGCGCGGCGACGAGCGTTATCTGATCGTGCTCATCACCGCCGACAGAGGCTTGTGCGGAGCTTTTAATACGAACCTCAACAAAGCTGCGCAGGCTTTGATTAAAGAGAACGCGGGCAAACAGCTTGAGATGATGCCCGTCGGTCGCAAGGGGCGCGATTTCTTTCGCCGCCGCGACATCTCTTTCGTGCATGAATACATAGGCGTGACGGGTAAGGGAAGCGTCCAATATTCAGAAGCGGTGGAAATCGCGCGCGACATCATCAAACGTTTTACTGAAGACGAGGAACTCGATAAGGTCTTTCTCATCTACAGCGAGTTTAAAACCGTCCTGCAACAGCGCGTCGTCGTCGAACAGCTTTTGCCCGTTTCGCGCCCGACCGCAGCAGAAGAAGTGGCTGACCCTACGCGCCCGGTTGACCTGACGGACTATGTTTACGAGCAACCGGCGGAAGAAATCTTTAGCCATCTGCTTCCGCGCTTGATTGAGACGCAAATCTTTCGCGCGCTGCTTGAATCCGTAGCCTCTGAGCAGGGCGCACGCATGACCGCCATGGATGCCGCATCGAAGAACGCGACGGAGCTGATAGGCTCGCTGACGCTCAATATGAACCGCATCCGCCAAGCGGCAATCACCAACGAAATCATCGAAGTCGTTTCCGGCGCGTCTGTGCAATAACAAAATCTGAAGCTGGCGAAACAATTCGCGTTCGCCGGCTTGAACCTCGTGTCACAACTCAAAACTTGCCACTAGCTTCAGCTAGTGGATAAATGGCACAACCGCAAGCAGGCTTGAGCCAACAGATAATTTAATCCTCTTCCTGATAGCTTTAGCTTAATCGTTCGGCTAAAGCCGGAAGCTAAGAGGCATCCTGTCTCCACTAGCTGAAGCTAGTGGCAATTGCTTGACCCGCAACTTGGGTTAAATTGAAAACCGCTTCCCGGTTTACACCCCGCGAATTCCCCGATTCAGGAAATAAAAGTTATGCCTAAAACAAATAATAGCTCATCGCAAAAAACAAGGCTCGTCAGCGCGGCTCTGGTTCTTCTGGTCGCCTCGATCTTCTTTCTCGGATTGGGTCTCGTTCCCGAAGCATCGTTGCAAGAAGAGAAACAGCCTAAGCAATCTTTTGACAGATACTTCGTAGCCGACGAGGTCACAGAGGCGATTCGAGACCGTGCGAAAACCATTGTGCGCGTCTCTGTGCGCAGTGCGGCAGACCGCGAAGCGGCTCAAAGAATGGGCACGCTCGTAGAAGATTACGGCGCTTTCGTAGTCATCGCGGCGGCGAAGGGGCAGGATTTTTCGAGAGCGAAAATCGAAAGCCTGCCGCTCGAAACGAGTGTGAATTTACCGGGCAAGTCGTTCGAGCCGCTTGAGGATGCTCCGGCGGAAACCGTCAAGGCGGGCGCGACGGCAGGCAACAGAGGCGGCAAAGATTATTACATTGTTCAATTCGCTGCCCCCGTGCGTGATGAATGGCTCGACAGTTTGCGCTCTGTCGGCGCAGAGGTTTTGCAGTACGTGCCGCATCAGGCTTTCTTTGTTTATGCTGACAGTGATGCTATTCAAAAAATCGCGGGGCACGCGCGCGTCCGTTGGACTGGCCGCTACACTGCGGAAAGCAAAATCGCTCCTGAGCTGCGCGAGCAAATCGCGGCGCAGATTAACAACTCTCAATCAAGCGGCAGGATGCAGACGCTCGAATTGAGCGGCAATGGAAAAGCTGTGTTCGATGTCGCTGTGTTTGCACGCGCGAGTCTTGATGAAGCGCAAGCTAAAGTGAATCAACTCTCTGATGCGACGGTGAGAAATGTCTTCAGGCTGCCGCATAACTTTTTCAACGTGCTGCGCGTTGAGGTGAGCTTGGAATCGGTAGAGCGTTTAGCTCAATTGCCGGAGGTCGTCAGAATTGACCCGTACTTTACTCCAACTAAAGAAGACGAGCGCGCAGCGCAAATCGTGGCGGGCAATTACACCAGCCCGACCGCGATCAACGCGCCCGGTTACAATCCGCTCACACAGTTCGGCGTGGACGGGCAGGGCGTGACTGTTTCTGTGGTTGACGACGGCGTGGGGATTCCGGGCGACGGCGGCTTTTATGTGACGGCGAGCAATACCGTCAATGCTCCGCTTCGCGGCGCGACGGCGGGCGCGGCAGGGCACGGGCATTTGAATGCCAGCATCATCGCGGGCGATGCGCCTTTTTCAGTGCTCGACCCGACCGGATACAACTACGGCAAAGGCATCGCGCCGAAAGCGCATATCCTCAACATTCCGTTTTTGCGCGGCGGCTACACCGGCGGAGAAGCCGCAACGATTAACGACACTGTCGCGACCGCAGGGCCGAACGGCGTCAAAGGCTTTATCACAAACAACAGTTGGGGCAACGGCACTAACAGCAACTCTTACGATTCTTACGCGGGGCAGTACGATGGTTATGTGCAGGACGCCAGCACTGCCGCGACGATTGATCCGATTTTGATCGTCTTCTCCGCAGGCAACTCAGGCTCATCCGGCTTGACGAGGCCGAAGGTTGCAAAGAATGTCATCGCGGTTGCCAATGCGCAGAATCTTCGCACGGAGCTTTCGGCAGCGGCGAGCAACATGGACAATATGAGCAGCTCGTCCAGCATTGGCATTGCGAGCGACGGGCGCATCAAGCCGGACATCACTGCTCCGGGGTCTGCCATCGCGGGCGGTCGCTCAGGCACAAGCTCACTGTTCGGCAACATAGACACTTTCCATCGTTGGAGCAGCGGAACTTCGCACGCCGCGCCGCAAGTGGCCGGAGCCGCCGCGCTCTTTACACAGTTTTGGAAGAACGGAAACGGCGGCGCGAATCCGAGTCCCGCGCTGGCGAAAGCCGCGCTCTTGAACAGCACGGTGGAGATGAACGGCTCTCTCACGGGCAACCCCGTCCCGAACGGTAACGAAGGCTGGGGGCGCATCAACATGAAGTTCATGCTCAATACAGGCGTGCCTATCAAGTACGTCAACCAGTCCGTAGAATTTGCCGGCGCCGGAGCCAGTACAACTTACACAGGCAAGGTTGCGGACGCTTCAAAGCGCGTGCGTATCTCACTGGTCTGGACAGACCCGCCGGGCGTGGGAAATCCTGCGTTGGTCAACAATCTTGATTTGACCGTGACGGTCGGCGCGAACGTCTATAAAGGAAATGTTTTCACCGGTGGCAACTCGACCACAGGCGGAAGCGCGGATACCTTGAATAATGTCGAGAATGTTTATCTTCCCGCAGGCATCGCAGCCGGAACGCCAGTGACGATTCAGATCACTGCGACAGCCATCAACGGCAACGGCATTCTCGGAAACGCAGACACGACAGACCAGCACTTCGCGCTTGTAGCTTATAACTTCAACTCTTCAGGTCAAGCCAAGCCTTCGGACTTTGACGGCGACAGCAAGAGCGATGTCGCGGTCTTTCGCCCGACTGAGGGCAACTGGTATGTATCGCAAAGCTCGAACGGCGCTCTGCTGACACAGCCGTTCGGTCTTGGCGCAGACAGAATCGTGCCTGCCGATTATGACGGCGACAGCAAGACGGACTTCGCAGTGTTTCGCCCGAGCGATAATACATGGTACATCCTGCAAAGCCAGACGAACACGCTGCGCACGCAAGGCTTTGGCGCGAGCGGCGACGTGCCCGTCCCAAGCGATTATGACGGAGACGGAAAGTCGGACATCGCTGTCTTTCGCGCGGGCGTTTGGTACATCTTGCAAAGCACGGATAACAGTTTGCGTGCGCAGGGCTTTGGCGTAAGCGCGGACAAGCCTGTGCCCGGAGATTACGACGGCGACGGCAAAGCAGACCTCGCGGTCTTTCGCCCGAGCGAAGGCACCTGGTATCTGCTGCGCAGCTCCAACGGGACATTCGTTGCGCAACAGTTTGGCGCCAGCACAGATCAAGCGGTCGCCGGAGACTATGACGGAGACGGCAAGACAGACTTTGCCGTTTACAGACCGGGCGATGGCGTCTGGTATATCCTGCAAAGCTCGAACGGAGCGGTGAGCGCACAGGCATTCGGCACGAACGGCGACCTTCCTGCGCCGGGCGACTACGACGGCGACGGCAAGACAGACCTGACTGTCTTTCGTCCCGGCGACGGCACGTGGTACATCTTGCAGAGCACAGCCGGATTCCGCGCGCAACAGTTCGGCACAAACGGTGATCGCCCTGTGGCGGGAGCCTATGTGCAATAGTGTAGGGGCAGGGACGAGCCCTCTGCCCGCCGCGCGGATGCGCGAAACAAATTTTCTGTGGATTTAACTTTGAGCGTGCGCTCAATATTGATAAGCGGCTGACGCCGCTGCGGGCAGAGGACTTGTCCCTGCCCCTACAATTTTATCGAGCGTCCTTTTGTTTTTTATTATCGCACGCAGCGGAACATTGGAATCTGAAACAATCGCGCAAAAGAAGCAGCCCGGACGCTTCTGGCGTTACGCGCCGCTCATCTTGTGGGTGAGCAT
>JACMLC010000127.1 GCA_014379795.1 Pyrinomonadaceae bacterium | reverse complement strand
GCATCGCGGCGCAGGTCTTGGCGGCGGCCACGATGAGCGCGAGCAGACTTTGAATCAGTTGCTCGTTGAAATGGACGGCTTTGAATCGAACGATGGCGTCATTCTCATCGCTTCGACCAATCGCCCGGACGTGCTTGACCCTGCGCTCTTGAGACCGGGACGCTTTGACCGTCGCGTCGTCGTCTCGCGGCCTGACGTGCGCGGGCGCGAAGGCATCTTGAAAGTTCACACACGCAAAATTCCGCTCGGCGATGATGTCAACATCAGCGTGATCGCGCGCGGCACACCGGGCTTTACCGGCGCAGACCTTGCGAATCTCGTTAATGAAGCTGCTTTGAACGCTGCACGCTATAACAAGAAGACCGTTGCGATGCCTGACTTTGAGCTGGCGAAGGACAAGGTCTTGATGGGCGCAGAGCGCAAGAGCATGGTCATCTCGAACGAAGAGAAACGCATCACCGCTTATCACGAAGCGGGGCACACGCTCGTCGGACTCAAAGTCCCGAACGCAGACCCTGTGCATAAGGTGACGATTATTCCGCGCGGCATGGCTCTCGGCGTGACGCAGCAACTGCCCGAAGGCGACCGTCACAACTATTCGCAGGAATATCTATTGGGACAGATTGCTATCCTGATGGGCGGCCGCATCGCGGAAGAAGTGTTCCTGAGCAACATCACGACCGGCGCGTCAAATGACATCGAGCGTGCGACAGAGCTGGCGCGTGCGATGGTTTGCGAGTACGGCATGTCGGATTTGGGGCCGCTCACGTTCGGCAAGAAGGAAGAGCAAATCTTTTTGGGACGCGAGATCGCACAGCACAGAGACTTTTCGGAAGACACCGCGATCAAGATTGACCAAGAGGTGAAGAAAATCATCTCCGGCCAGTACGCGCGTGCCAAGACGATTATCGAAGAGAACCGCGACACGATGGTGCGGCTCTCCGAAACCTTGCTTGAGCGCGAATCCTTAGACGGCGTGCAGATTCGCCGCATCGTGGCAGGACTTCCGCTCGACGAAGACCCGCCACCGACCTCCGGCGATGAAGAAAAGCCGCAGCTCACAGAGCCTACGGTCAATCCGCTGAAGCCAATCCTGCCGCCAATTACGGGCAGCAATCCGGCAACAGCATAAGCCGAAGTAAAAAGGTAAAAGGAAAAAGGTAAAAGTGAGGATTCGTTCTTTACTTTTACCTTTTTACTTTTTACTTTTGCCTTATGAACACTCAATCATGGAAGCTCGCTCGCCGCTCGCTCTCCTTTGGCGAGCGCACGTTGGTGATGGGCGTCTTGAATGTTACGCCGGATAGCTTTAGCGATGGCGGGCAGTTTTTTGATGAAGACGATGCCGTGCGGCGCGGCGAAGAGATGATTGCCGAAGGCGCAGACATGATTGATGTCGGCGGCGAATCAACGCGCCCGGGCGTGGGCGAGGTCGTGTCTGCGGATGAAGAGCTGCGCCGCGTCATTCCCATTATTGAGCGGCTGGCGAAAACTTCCGTTGTCCCTATCTCAGTTGATACGAGTAAAGCTGTTGTGGCGCGTGCCGCGCTTGAGGCCGGAGCGGAAATCATCAACGACATCTCTGCATTGCGATTCGATTTTCATATCGCTGATGAAGCGGCAAAGGCCGGAGCGGGGCTGGTGTTGATGCACTCAAGGGGAACGCCGGGAACGCTGCATCGCTTGCCGCCCGCGCCGGATATTTTCGCGGAAGTTTTTACCAGCCTGCGCCGCAGTTTGAACATGGCCGAGAGGCGCGGAGTGTTGCGCGAATCCATCGCGCTCGATCCCGGCATCGGTTTCGGTAAAACCTTTGAGCAGAATTTAGAGTTGATTGCACGGCTCGATAAATTTGCACAACACTTCGCGGATTTTCCAATTCTCATAGGCGCTTCGCGCAAGTCTTTCATCGGACGTTTGCTGGATGACGCGCCCGCCAATGAACGCCTTCATGGAACGATGGCGACCGTTGCGGCAGCCGTCCTCAAAGGCGCGCACATCGTCCGCGTGCATGACGTGCGCGCCGCCGTCGAAACCGTGCGCGTCGCAGACGCGCTCAAGAGAGAAGGGGAAAGGGGAGAATAGGGGAATAGGGAAACAGGAAGCAGACGGCGATTTGTTCTCCCTGCTTTTTTACCTATTCCCCTTTTCCCCTATTTGCCTATTCCCCCTTGTCTTTTCTTGCTTCTCCTGTCTATCCTTGTTTAAGTCTTATCTGTTGGAGAAAATTTTAAAAATGTCTCTTATTCACAAAACATGGAGGCTGCTTGCGTTCGCGATTGTGCTGACGTGCGTGACCGGCTTTGCGGAATGCTACAAGCCTGTGACGAAAAATAAATTGCCGAAGCACATACGCACCGTCGCTGTGCCTGCTTTTCAAAACAACGCGTTGCGCTACAAGGTCGAGTCGCGCTTTACCGGCGCGGTGATGAAAGAGATCGTCAGGCGTGGGCGCGGCCTGCGCGTGCAGGGCGATCCGGAAGGCGCGGACGCAGTGATTGACGGCATCATCAAGAGCTTTACCTTTTCGGGTGTGCTGCTGGATGATCGCGGGCGAGCGCGCATTTTTGAAGTGACGATCACAGCCGCCGTGACCATCCGCGACCAGACACAGAATCGCGTCCTCTACGACAATCAAAACTATGTCTTTCGCGGCGAGTTCGAATTTACCAACGACCCACGCTCTTTCTTTAACGAAGAAGACCCGGCGGTCGAGCGCATGGCGCGCAGCTTTGCCGAATCGGTCGTCTCCACGCTCATCAACGGCTTTGTAGTCAACGAGGAAAAATGAGCAAGCTCACGCGCGAAGAATTGAGGCGCGCGCTCAAGCAGGGACGCACGGAGCCGCTCTATCTATTGTTCGGGGCGGAAGATTACCTGCGCGACCGCGCCGCGCGAGCCATCGCGGACACAGCGCTCGCCGATGCTCCCTTGCGTGATTTTAACGAAGCCAGCTACAGCCTGACCAACACGGACGTGCAGCAGGCGATTGCCGCCGCCGAGCAGCTCCCGATGATGGGTGCGCGCAGAGTGGTTCGCATCGGCGATTTCGGCAAACTGCGAGAGGCAGACGAAGGCGCGCTCCTGCGCTACCTCGCGCGCCCGGTTGAATCGAGCGTCGTTATCTTCACGGCGGACGAGTTGGACAAGCGGCGCAAGCTCTCGAAAACGCTGCTCGATACTTGCGCGTCCGTCGAGTTCGCCTCGCTCACCAACACGGAGCTGTCAGCGTGGGCTAAAAGTCATCTCAAAGAATTGAAAGCGGACATGGAAGAACGAGTGCTCGCGCAAGTGGTCGCGCTGGCCGGGAGCGATGTTCGCACGCTGTCCAACGAATTAGATAAGCTGGCGACAGCCGCGCTCCCCAACGGGCGCATC
>JACMLC010000126.1 GCA_014379795.1 Pyrinomonadaceae bacterium | reverse complement strand
CTCGCCGCCGGAAATCCGTGGAGTTTTCTGCATGTCTCGCGCCCCGAAATTGATCTGCCCGTCGGCACGGACATCCACAGCGAAGAGGTGTATAAGAAAGCCACAGACAATTTTCGCGAGTTGATAGAACGCTGTCCGCTCAAGATGGATGCGGAGCCGAGCCTCTATCTCTATCGCTTAATCATGGGCGAGCAGGAGCAGATCGGCCTCGTCGCCTGCTGCGCCGTGGACGAGTATGACGACAATACGATTCTCAAGCACGAGAAAACGCGCCCCGATAAAGAAGACGACCGCACGCGCCACATGATGGCTCTGCGCGCACAGACCGGCCCGGTCTTTTTAACTTATCGCGGCAATCAGGACATAGACACGATGGCTATGGAAGTGACCGTCACCGAAGCCCTCTATGACATCACAGCGCCCGACGGCGTGCAGCACACCATCTGGCATGTGCCTGACCCCGTGCGCTTCGTGCAGGCGTTTCGCGACGTGCCAAAGCTTTACATCGCGGACGGCCATCATCGCGCGGCCTCAGCCTCTCGCGCACGCAGGGAGATGCAAGAGCTGCACGGCGACAAGCACACAGGCGAAGAGGAATATAACTTCTTTCTCACAGTGCTGTTTCCGGCGGAGCAGTTGCGCATCCTTCCCTACAATCGCATCGTGCGCGATTTGAACAATCTCCCGCCCGAAGATTTTCTGGCGGAGGTCGGAAAGACATTCAATGTCTCTGAAGGCGCAAAGCCTGAGCCGGAAACGCGCGCGTCGTGGAGCATGTATCTCGGCGGAAAGTGGTACGGCCTGACGCTCAGGGATGAAAGCCTGCTGCAATCGGACGACCCTGTCGCCGCGCTCGATGTCAGCATCTTGCAGGAAAATCTGCTCGACCCGATCTTGGGCATCAAGGACGTGCGGACGGACAAGCGCATAGATTTCGTAGGCGGCATTCGCGGCACACAGGAGCTTGAACGCCTCGTGGACGAGGGCAAAGCCGCCGTCGCTTTCTCGCTTTCACCGACGACGCTGGACGACCTGCTCAGCGTCTCGGACGCGGGTAGCATCATGCCCCCCAAGTCAACATGGTTCGAGCCGAAACTGCGCGATGCGTTGTTGATACACAATATTTAAGGCAGTGATAAGTGATGAGTGATAAGTGACAAGATAAAACTTGTTCTTGCTTATCACTTATCACTTATCACTCATCACTGCTCTTTATGCTCCAGACTTCACGATTACAGATGCGTCAATTCACGCTTGACGATTGGGACGAGCTGTTCGCGTTGCGCACAGACCCTTTGGTGTGGAAATACCTCGGCGAGCAGTCGAGAGAAAAAGTCTTGGAGCGTTTGCGGTTTTATATCTCGTGTTATGAAAAGCACGGGTTCGGCGTGTGCGGCGTGTCGCTGAAGGGCGAGAGCGCGCTGGTTGGTTGGAGCGGTCTGCAACCTTTGGAAGATTCGGGCGAAGTCGAAGTCGGTTACGGCTTTGACACGCCGCACTGGGGCAAAGGCTTTGCGACCGAGACGGCTGCGGCGTGGCTCAAGTTCGGCTTTGAGCATCTCGGCCTTGAGCGCATCGTCGCCATCGCGCTTCCCGGCAACGCCGGTTCGCGGCATGTGATGGAAAAGCTGGGGATGCATTACGAGAAGAACGCGCAGCATTACGGTTTCGATGTTGTCTACTACGCGATCACGCGCGACGAGTTTCAGTCAGTGGAGTCTTAGAAAAGACTCAACGCCGGAAGGACTTTTAACTCCTTTGCGTTCTTTGCGTCTTACTTCTTTGCGTCCTTTGCGTTAAAAAAGCAATTTAACCGCAAAGGACGCAAAGAAGTAAGACGCAAAGGTACGCCAAGAAATCTTTATGCTGTGCATGATTCCAGCGAGAGGCTAACGGGATGAAAGTTTTAATCGCTGATAAGTTCGAGCAGTCCGGGCAGGATGGCCTGCAAGCAATCGGCTGCGAGGTGTCGTATCAACCGGATTTGAAAGATGCGTTGCTGGTCGCGGCCATCGGCGCGAATAGACCGGATGCTCTGGTCGTGCGCTCAACCAAAGTCACGGAAGAGATGATGGACGCGGGCGCGCTCAAACTGATCGTGCGCGCGGGCGCGGGCTACAACACGATTGACGTGGCGGCGGCATCTGCGCGCGGCATCTACGTCTCAAACTGTCCGGGCAAAAATTCCGTCGCGGTCGCGGAGTTGGCTTTCGCGCTGATGCTCGCGCTTGACCGCCGTATCGCGGATAACGTGATCCAACTTCGTCAGGGACAGTGGAACAAGAAAGAGTTTTCCAAAGCGCGCGGCCTGTACGGGCGCACGCTCGGCCTTATCGGCGTCGGCAAGATCGGGCAAGAGATGATTCCGCGCGCACGCGCCTTTGGCATGCAGGTCGTCGCGTGGAGCCGCAGCCTGACGCCTGAGCGTGCCGCCGCGCTCGGCGTCGAATACAAAGACAGCCCGCAGGAAGTCGCGCGCGTGTCGGACGCGGTCAGCGTGCATCTGGCTCTAAAACCCGAAACGCGCTCGCTTATCGGCGCGGATGTTTTCAGTTCGATGAAGGAAGGCGCGTACTTTATCAACACCTCGCGCGGCGAAGTCGTGGATCAGGCCGCGCTTACACATGCCATGCAGACGCGCGGCATCCGTGCTGGCCTTGATGTATTCGCAGCCGAGCCGACGAGCGCGACGGGCGAATTTACGGACGAGATTGCAAGAGAGGAAAATCTTTACGGCACACATCACATCGGCGCTTCGACAGAGCAGGCGCAGGAAGCCATTGCCGCCGAAACCGTCCGCATTATTCAAACCTTCAAAGAGACGGGCAAAGTCCCGAACGTCGTCAACCTCGCCGAGCGCACGCCAGCCACGCACATGCTTGTCGTTCGCCACAGAGATCGTCCGGGCGTGCTGGCCTCGGTGCTTGAAGCCATCAGGACTGCGAACATCAACGTGCAGGAGATGGAAAATATTATCTTTGAAGGCTCAGAGGCAGCCGTCGCGCGCATCAATGTTGAAGCCGCGCCGCCCGCAGAGATGTTGGACAGGATAAGAGCCGAGAACCCGGACATCATTGAATTAAGTTTGCTCGGGGTGTGAGGTCATAAAGATGAAGCAATATCAAACTCCGGCTCTGAGGGCTGTGCTGTCAATAGCAGTATTGCTCTTATGCTCTCTTTCTATTTTTGCGCAGCAGCGGCAATCGGAGCGTGAATTTGACGGGCTGCGAGGGGCTGTCAAATCCGTCGTCACGGAATCGGCAAAGCTCTTGACAGTAAACGGCAAGCAGGTGGAAGAAGAAAAACAGATAGGCTCCGTTATCACCTATGACATGGCTGGCAATGAAATCAAAGCCGAATTTTATCAAGACGGGTCTCCACAGAGGGTCAGCGTGTACTTTGACCTTGACGGTGACAGAGCCATCAAAACCGAAGAGTTGCGCCCATTGAACCTTGGGCGCGGCGGAATAGGTGGAGGGCACGGAAATCCAAACGTCAAACCCGACCCGCGTTTCACCGTCAAACTCAGGTACAAGTTCGATGCGCAGGGTAAAAGAATTGAACAGACCGTTATCAACAATGTCGGCAACACGACTTCGCGCAAAGTCCATAAGTATGACGCGAAGGGTAATCTGAAAGAAAGCACCACATATCTGGGCGAGCAAAAGGTAAATCAGACCTTTTACAAATCTGATGATAAAGGAAATTTTATTGAAATCTCGGTTGAGCCAGACTCCAAATATTTTTACACCTATCTGGAATTTGACGAGAAGGGAAATTGGACCAAGCGAACCATCAAGAGCGTATTTAAGAGGAAGGACAAAACTTCCGAATACTTCCGCGTGAACTATCGAAAGATTAGTTATCACTGAAATTCTCTTTTTATGAAAACCACACTCATCACAGGCGCATCGAGCGGTATCGGCGAAGCCTTTGCACGCAAGCTTGCATCGCAGGGCGAAAATGTCCTTCTGGTCGCGCGCTCGGAAGACAAGCTGATCGCGCTGTGCAGCGAGCTTGGGCGCACATACAACATCAAGGCGCAGCATGTCGCGCTGGATTTGACGGAAGATGATGCGCCCACAAAATTGTTTGAAGAGGCGAAAGAGCGCGGGCTGGAAGTTGAGCTGTTGATTAACAACGCGGGCTTCGGCTCGATGGGAGATTTCACGACGCTTGAGCTTGAGCGCGAATTAGAGATGATTGATTTGAACATCAAATCGCTCGTCGCTCTGACACACCTGTTTCTGAAACCGATGCGCGAGCGCGAGCGCGGCGCGATTATCAATGTCGCTTCGACCGCTGGGTTTCAGCCTGTGCCGTACATGACCACTTATGCCGCGACCAAAGCCTTTGTCCTCTCTTTCTCGGATGCCCTGTGGGAAGAGAATCGCGCGCACGGCATCACTGTCATGGCCTTGTGCCCGGGCGTGACGGACACAAACTTTTTCGCGGCCTCAGAGATGGAGCGACCGCCCATGCGTATCTCGCAAACGCCCGAACAGGTCGTGGCAACTGCTTTGAGCGGCTTAAAGCGCGGGCGCGGCCACATCATCTCCGGCTGGACAAATTACTTGATGACCGAAGCGGAGCGTCTCGTGCCGCGCTCCGTTGTCACGCGCATCGCGGGCAAAGCCTTGCGACCAAAAAAACAGTGATGAGTGATGAGTGATAAGTGATGAGATAAAACTAAAAGCTTTTTCTTATCACTTATCACTTATCACTTCTTTAGGAGATTAACGATGACGGAAAGAATTTTTAACTTTAGCGCGGGGCCAGCCGTCTTGCCTGTGCCGGTGCTGGAAGAAGCGCAGAGAGATTTAGTGACCTTGCCCGGCGTCGGCATGAGCGTGATGGAGATTAGCCATCGCTCGAAAACTTTTGACGAGATTATCGGGCGCGCCGAGAGTGGGCTGCGTGAATTAATGGGCTTGCCGGAAAATTATCACGTCCTCTTTCTGCAAGGGGGCGCGAGCTTGCAGTTCTCCATGATTCCGATGAACCTGCTGCCGAAAGGCGGCAGCGCGGATTACATCGTGACCGGCAGTTGGGGCAAGAAGGCCGTCAAGGAAGCCAAGCGTGAGGGCAATGTCAACATCGCCGCCACGACCGCCGACGGCGGCTTCACACGCGTTCCGGCGCAGGATGAATTAAAGCTCGATGCGAGCGCAGCCTATGTTCATTTCACCTCCAACGAGACGATTGAGGGCGTAGAGTTCAAGCGCGAGCCGGACACAGGCGATGTGCCGCTCATCTGCGATGCTTCGAGCGATATTTTGTCGCGTCCCATCCCGGCGGAAAAATACGCGCTCATCTATGCCGGAGCGCAAAAGAACATGGGGCCGAGCGGCGTCACGCTGGTCATCATCCGCGACGACCTCTTGCAGCGCATCCCGGACAACCTGCACACGATGCTGGATTACCGCACGCACATCCAGAACAATTCGCTCTACAACACGCCCAACACTTTCGGCATCTACATCATTGATCTGGTTTGCAAGTGGCTCAAAGGCAAAGGCGGCCTCGAAGGCATGCT
>JACMLC010000125.1 GCA_014379795.1 Pyrinomonadaceae bacterium | reverse complement strand
TTCTCAGTGAAGATTTGGGGCGCGGCGATATTACGACGCAGGCGACGGTCGCGCGCAACGCGCACGCGCGGGGGCGTTTCCTCGCCAAAGAGCCGATGGTCGTCGCCGGTTTGGAAGCGGCGGAAGCTGTCTTTTCAACGCTCGACGCGCAGCAGCAGCTCGAAGCCTTTGTCTCGGACGGAGACGAAGTCGAAGAGGGAAAAGTGATTGCGCGCACCAGCGGCTTTGCGGATGTCCTGCTCGCAGGCGAGCGGCTCGCGCTCAATCTCTTGCAGCGTCTTTCCGGCGTGGCGACGCTCACGCGCCGCTACGTGCGCGCGGTCGAGGGGACAAAAGCGCAGATTGTGGATACGCGCAAGACTACGCCGGGGCTGCGGATGCTGGAAAAATACGCAGTGCTTTCCGGCGGCGCGCGCAATCATCGTTTCGGCTTGGACGACGGCGTGCTGATTAAAGACAATCACATCGCGCTCGCGGGCGGGGTGGGCGCGGCGGTTGAGCAAGCACGCGCACAGGTCGGGCATCTGCACAAAATCGAGGTCGAAGTCTCGACCGAGCGCGACCTGCGCGAAGCCATAGCGAAAGGAGCGGACATAGTCTTGCTGGATAACCTGACGCCGGAAGAGACCGCGCGGATGGTCGGGTTGGCGCGCGAGCTTGCGCCGCAGGTGACGCTCGAATCTTCCGGCGGCATCACGCTTGAGAACGTGCGCGCCTATGCCGAAGCGGGCGTTGACCTCATCAGCATCGGCGCGCTCACGCATTCGGCGCGGGCGATGGATATTAGTTTTAAGATTCAAGCCGGTTGAAGATTGAGTTATCTGATTGGGAGAAAAAGATGCAGAAGAAGCTAACTATCACCGTTGATGAAAAAGTTTACGATGGGCTTCATGCCCTGATCGGGCGACGAAGAATCAGCCAATTTATCGAGTCACTGGTCAGGCCACATGTTACTAATCAAGCATTGGATGCCGCTTACTGCCAGATGGCAAAGGATGAGGCGCGTGAAGAGGAAGCGTTGGAGTGGGCAGAAGCTACCATCGGAGACGTGAGTGATGAAGCGCGGTGAAGTCTGGTGGGTAAATTTCGATCCTTCTGTTGGCGGAGAAATACAGAAGAAACGCCCGGCAGTGATCTTGAGTAATGATGCCTCCAATAAATATCTGAACCGCGTACAAGTGGCGCCTTTAACCAGTAAAGTTGATCGGCTCTATCCGAGCGAAGCCTATGTGATGGTCAAAGGGAAACAAAGAAAAGCTCTGGCAGATCAATTAACCACCGTAAGCAAATTGCGCCTGATGAATAAAGTGGGCACGTTGTCGAATGCGGACATGAAGAAAGTGGAGCAGGCGGTGGAAACGCAATTAGCCTTATAATCCCGGAGCGAGGCATAACAACTCAGTCAACCCGGTCGCCAGATCGTGTTGCTTTTGTTTTCAGCTTCTTCATGATTTTCCCGGTTGGTGTGTGGAACTAATAGCTTTGCTTGACGTGAAAGAGAAACGTGCTTCTCAGCACACGTGCGCGCGTGGCTCTCTCATGTTAAAGTTTAGGCATACAGGGAATCGGAGGTTCATCATGGGTTTTCAGTTGGGTCGCAAGGCTGCATTTATCGTCGCGGTCTTAGTTCTCGTCTGTTTCTGTTTCGCGGAGGCGAACGCACAGCGGCGACGCACAAAGAAATCGCGGCGTGTCACCAATCCCGTGACTAAGACTGCTGCAACGCCTGCGCCGACGCCGTCATCTTCGACTTCAGAGCCGAGAATTATTAGCACCGCCGACGAAACGGATACCGGCGCAACCACCTCGAACACGCGCGGGCGACGCAACACGACGCCGGAATATGATGAGGACGGAACCAGACAAAAGGTTGACAGACTCTCGGCGCAATTTAATACGATGAACGAGAAGCTGTCGCAGATGGAGCAGCAGCAACGCACGCTGGTTGACCTGGAGCGCCTGACGCGGGCAGAGACGCGCGCCGAAAATTTGCGCGCACAGTTGCGCGATGTGCAGACCAAAGAATCGGACTTGCAGGCGCGCGCGGAACAGATTGAGTACGAGCTGCAACCATCT
>JACMLC010000124.1 GCA_014379795.1 Pyrinomonadaceae bacterium | reverse complement strand
GCAGCGAGCGCGACACAGAGAAGCGCGACCAACAGGCTCACACAGATAAGAAGCGTGCGGCGCAAAGTCGAATGCGCACCGCGTAAGGTTTTCGCATCATCCTGCGGCAAAGCTGTTTCATGGCTCGCGTTCATCTTTACCTGAACACATTCGGATGAAGCTTGCGCGCCATCTCTTCCAAACCGTCAACCAGACGCGGCCCCGGACGCGAGAGCAAGTCGCCGTTGATGCCATAGACTCGGCCTTGCTTCGCAGCCGGAGAAGTTTTTAAAGAGCCGGCGATTTCCAGACTCTCCTTTTTCATAGAGCCGTAAGTCGGCATGATGATCGCTTCCGGCTGCGAGGCCAGAGCAGCCTCGTCGCTAAAGGTCGGCCATGCGCCCGGAACTTCCGCCGTGACTGATTTTCCGCCCGCGCGCCGGATCAGGTCTGTCAAAAAAGATTCGCGCCCGGCGGTGTAGAGCGGCTCGCGCTCCACCTGATAAAAAACTTTCACTGGCGGTTGGTCTTTGACCGTCGCTTCAACTTTTGCCACACGCGCTCGCAGTTCATTTATCACCTGTGCTGCGCGATCACTCTCTCCAAACAGCTCGCCCAGCATTTGAAGGTTGCGGAAAACCGCTTCCAGATCGCGTGGGTCTGTGACGTAGACGGGAATGCCCTGTTCCTGCATCTGCCTGGTAAAGGCTTCGAGCTGTGAAGCGGTCGAGACGAGGACGAGTTGCGGGCGGAGCGCGATGATGCGCTCGATGTTGGGCTGGATGGTGTCGCCGACTTTTGTGACCTCTTTGGCGGCGGGCGGGTAATCGCAAAAGCTAGTGTTGCCGACCAGCCGGTTGCCTGCGCCGACCGCGTAAATGATCTCCGTCAAATTTGGCGCGAGCGACACGACGCGCTCAATCCGCACAGGGACGCGCAGGCTCTTTCCCGTCTCGTCCTTAACTTCGCGCGTCTCAACCTCGCTGGTCGAGCTGTTGGTCTTATTCCGCAGGCCGCAGGACGAAAAAGCGAAAGCGGCACAGATGATGAGCGCGCAAGAAGCTATTAAGCAGCGGCTATATCTGTTTTCTTTAAGCACAAAAAAATCCCGTCGCCCGCTTGTGACGCTTTACGCAAAAGCGACAGGCTGGCGACGGGATGAATTAAACTTAGAAGGAGACCCGCATGCGGCCTGAACACCTTTACGCGAGGCGTTCAAGAGGCTGAAAAAAGCGTCTCACGGGCAGGTCTCCTGACTCGGAGCAAGTTCATAAAACCATGCTCCACACAGTGGCGCGACCGCGCGGGATTCACACCCGCTTCCCTATTCTCCCCGCTCTTTTGCACGGGGCACCCGGACACTTTGATTTAGAAAGATCGGAGAAAGAATTTCGCAAGCTCGATTTAAGCTGTGCGGCGCGGACGTTATCATGCGCGCAACAGGAGTGTCAAATAAGAGGGTGTAGGGTGTAATGAAAACAAGATTGCTTTATCTACACCCTATCCCCTTCCCCCTACACCCTAATCATTTGCTCCTCAGCTTCTATCTCAAGTAAGATGCCACGCCATTTCATTGCACAAAGGAACTACACACAAGATGATTAAGACAGTTGAATGGACAGATGAAGGCGTGCGTATGCTTGACCAGCGGCTGCTTCCGACCGAGGAAACATATTTAATGCTTCGCTCTTATGAGGAAGTCGCAGACGCTATCAAGCAGATGGTCGTGCGCGGCGCTCCAGCCATTGGCATCTCTGCCGCGATGGGGCTTGCTCTCGGCGCGAGTCAATCCGTCGGCACATCGGTCGCCGACCTTGAATACGATTTCGATTACATGTGCGAGGTGATGGGAGCCACCCGACCGACCGCTGTCAATTTGTTCTGGGCGATTGAGCGAATGCGCGGCGCGCTGCGTCGTGCCAAGACCGAAAGCACGGATGTCACCGAACTCAAACGGCGTCTTGTTGCCGAAGCTCAAGCCATTTTCGATGATGACCTCAAAGCCAATCGCAGCCTGGGCAAATTCGGAGGCGAGCTGATCCCCGACGGCGCGACTGTCCTGACACACTGCAATGCGGGCGCGCTCGCTACGGCTGGAGACTACGGCACTGCGCTCGGCGTGATTCGCGGCGCGCGTGACGCTGGCAAGCGCGTCGCAGTCATTGCGGATGAGACGCGCCCATTTCTGCAAGGCGCGCGGCTGACCGCTTGGGAATTGCTGAAAGATGAGATTCCCGTCACGCTCATTACAGACAACATGGCCGGGCATGTGATGAAGCAGGGCAAGGTT
>JACMLC010000123.1 GCA_014379795.1 Pyrinomonadaceae bacterium | reverse complement strand
GATTACACGGTCGCCAATCCCGGCAGCATCTACATCAAAACCACCGTTCACGAAAACGGTAAAGATGTTGTCTCGCCCGGCGGCTATCTCTGGGTCGCAGACCGCAAGAACGAATGGACGGATTACTCTTATCAAGACTACGGCTCGATCAAATTAATTCCCGACAAGAAATCTTATCGTCCGGGCGAGACGGCTCATGTCCTTGCGATGCTCAAGACGGACAACGCGCATCTGCTCGTCACGACCGAATTGATGAGCGTGATGACCACGCGCCAGATCGAAGCCAAAGGCCGCGCCGTCGTGATTGACGTGCCAATTGAAGCGCGCTATGCGCCGAACGTGTTCCTGAGCGTCTCGTATGTCGAGAAGAACGAGCTGTACACGGAGAGCCAGATGCTGGTTGTGCCCGCGCGCGACAGGCTGCTTGACCTCTCGATCATCCCGGATAAGAAAGAGTACAGGCCGCGCGACACTGCCTCTTACACGATTCTCGCGCGCAACGCAGACGGCACTCCCGCATCCGGCGCGGAGGTCAGCCTCGGCGTCGTGGACGAATCCATCTACAGCATACGGCCTGAGAGCGCGAGCAACATCCGCAGAGAGTTTTACGGGCGTCGCTATCATCAGGTCGAGACCAACCTGTCTCTCTCATTCCGCTTCACGGGTTATTCGGGCGACGTGCCCGTCAGCATCGCCAAGCGCACGAACAAACCGAACTACCAGCTCGCGGATTTTAAGAACGAGACGCCGCTGGCCGACCCGACCACACGTAGAGATTTCAAAGACACTGCGTTCTGGCAACCCGATGCCATCACGGGCGCGGACGGCAAGGCGACGATTAAAGTTAAATTGCCTGACAACCTGACCACCTGGCGCGCGACGGCGCGAGCCGTGACGGCGGACACGCGCGTCGGCTCGACCGTTGATAAAGTCATTGCGCGCAAGGATTTAATCCTGCGGCTTGAGACGCCGCGCTTCGCCACTGCGGGCGATGTGGTGACGCTTTCGGGCGTCGTTCATAACTACCTCAAGACGCAAAAGCAGGCGCACATTTCGCTGCAAGTCACGGGCGGGCAACTGCTTGATGCTGCGAAAGAGACTGTGGCGATTCCGAGTCAGGGCAAGCATCGCGCTGACTGGCGCGTGAGCGTCCCGCAGACGGGCGAGTTGCGCATGCTCGCCAAAGCCTTGACGGATGAAGAATCGGATGCCGTCGAGATCACGATCAAAGTTCTGCCGCGCGGTTTGAAGGAGATTAAAGCCCAGTCGTCAACCTTCTCGCAGGCGGCTGCGACGCAGGAATACTCTTTCGACTTGCCGTCGAATGCCGACGACAATTCGCGCTCGCTTCGCATCGAAGCCGCGCCTTCCGTCGCCAGCACTTTGTTCGGCGCACTCGATTATTTGACCGGCTATCCGTATGGCTGCACAGAGCAGACCATGTCGCGCTTTTTGCCGACGGTCATCGTCGCGCATACCTTGAAAGACGTGAAGACGGCTTCCATCAAAGATACGAACAATATCAATGACAAGGTGCAGCGCGGGCTTGAGCGTCTCTATAACTTCCAGCACTCGGACGGCGGTTGGGGCTGGTGGAAAGAAGACGAGACAGATCCGTTTATGACTGCCTATGTGGTTGACGGCCTGACGCTGGCGAAGAACGCTGGCTACGAGGTCGAGGACTATCGCATCAATCGTGGCCGCGACAAGCTCAAGCAGATGCTTGACGAGAACAAGGTTTATGGCGACAAGCCGATTGATATGGAATCGCGCTCCTTTATGATCTACGCGCTGACGGAAAGCGGCGAGACGGATCGCAAGTATATTGACGATTTGTTTACGCGACGCGCCGAGCTGCAACCATACGGGCGCGCTCTGCTCGCGCTGACGTTGAAGCACTTAAAAGACAATGACCGTGCATGGCAGGTCGGCCTTGAAATCGAAGCCTCTGCGAAAGCCAACGAGGTGGACGCTTACTGGGGATCGCAACGCCGCCCGATGATTGACTTCTCTGAGGTCAACGATACAGAGGCGACCGCGCTTTCCCTCAAAGCCTTGTCGCGCATCAATCCGAAGAGCCAGCTTTTGCCAAAGGCCGCGCGCTGGCTCGTCTCGAATCGTCGCAACGGCTACTGGTGGGATTCCACAAAGCAGACAGCCTTCGCCATCTTCGGTTTGACCGAATACCTGAAAGCG
>JACMLC010000018.1 GCA_014379795.1 Pyrinomonadaceae bacterium | reverse complement strand
GTGGTTGATGAATCGCGCGCACAGTACGTTCAGATGATTTTCTCGGAATACGCGGCAGGGAACAGTATTGATAGCATTGTCCGGAAGCTTGCCGAGATGGGTGCGCCGCCGCCTAAGAGTAAGCAATGGCGTTCCGATGCAATCTTGTATCTGATCAAAAATCCTACCTATATGGGAGAGTACCGGGCGTTTCGGACCAAACCGACGCGCAACGGCAAACGCATTTCTTCTGTTGAGCGGGAAGATACCATCTCATCTGAATGTCCGGCTATCATTTCTAAAAAGACATGGGAGCAAGCGCAAGCGATGCGCGCGGCGAACCGCAGCAACCCGGCGTCAAAGAAACGTAATTATCTTTTACGCGGGAAGATACGATGCGGCATTTGTGGCATGGGCTACTCTGGATATGCACTCAGCGCGACTACGCATATAACCAAGCAAGGTGAAGAAAAGCAGTATCCTGAGCGGCGTTATTACCGTTGCATCTCGACTGGCAGGGAGTACACTACATGCGGCAACCTGATGGTGTTAGCAAATCGCATAGAGGAGCGCGTCTGGAGCGACATCGAGTCGTTCTTAAGCCAGCCCTCCAAAGTAATTGAAAGACTATTAGTGAAGCAGCGTGAATTCTCGAAGGCAGTCAACACGGAGAGCCGGTCGGTTGTGAAGTTGCAGGCACAGATAGATAAGCTGGACAGGCAGCGAAAGAAAATCGTCAAAGCTATCGGCGCGGGTACGATCACGCACGATGATGCTAAAGAAGCCATTCAGGAATTGAATGGCGAAAAGAACGCGCTGGTGCTCCGGATTAAGAAGATTGAGGACTTGCAGGACAATACCAGTGGCAGCTATAACCGGGGGCTTGATAGCACTAGGGACTTGCTGGACGCGCTGTCACGCCGGTTCCATGAAGGACTTACCGATCAGGAAAAGGCGCAACTCGTCCGCCATCTGGTGCATTCAGTGGTTATAGAGCCTTTGCATCAAGATGGCGCAGTCGTCCCACATGCCGTTATTACTTACGTTTTTGACGCCCCTCTGCCGGGCAAAGGGGATAACATTTTTAGTGGTAAGACGGGGACGCTCAATCGCCTGACGCTTGAGAAGATGAATATCGAGCTGACAGACAAACAGAAGGCGATGCCTGCCTGAGAATCATCAAGGCTCAAGATAAGAGGGGAAAGTAAAAACGCGAGCGCATCTTTTCTTAAGAGAGAGATGCGCTCGCGTTATTATTACGATATGCAGAGATTGCTAATACCAAGCTGCAAAACAAAATAACAGATGAAACAGAGAGAGCGGGGGCAAGCCCCTCTTCCTGACCTGCTAATTAATGTGGGTTGGATGATTCAAGCTCAAGTGTCTCATGGTTGGGAAGGGTGGCTTGCCCCCGCTCTTATTTGGTTTCGTTCGCCTTTGCCCGAAACTTTTTCTCTAACCACCTGCATGTTGTCTGCTTTCACCGGCGAGCAGGCGTTCGATGATGCCGTAGCTGGCTTCGAGCGCCGTCGCCAGATTCTCCGGCTGATTGCCGCCGCCCTCTGCCATGTCCGGCTTGCCGCCGCCACGCCCGCCGACGAGCGGCGCGAGTTCTTTAATCACCTGTCCCGCCGGAACACGTTTCAAGAGGTCTGGCGAAGTTCGCACGATGAGCGACACCTTGCCGTCTCCGCTGCGGCCTAAGACCACTACGCCTGTGCCTGTGCGCGCCAGCAAGGTGTCGGAAAGCTGTCGCATCCCTGACGAGTCAAGCCCGCTCGCTTCTCGCGCCAGCACCTTGACTCCGTCTGCAACCTCGCGCGCTTCGTTTCCGTTGGCGCTCCCTCCCACCGCTCCCGTCGCGATCTTCATACGCAGTTCGTCAGCCTCGCGTCTGGCCTTTTTCAATTCTTCCTGCAAGCGCTCAATCGTCGCTGGAATCTCCGTGCGCGAAGTTCTGAGTTCGCCCGCCAGCATGTCTACAATCGCTTCGGTTTCCTGAAAGCGCGTGAAAGCGTCTGCGCCCGTGACGGCGCGTATGCGGCGCGTGCCGGAAGCGATGGATTCATCGCTCGTGATTTTAAATAAGCCTATGTCGCCGGTCGCGCGAACGTGCGTGCCACCGCACAGCTCTTTCGAGAAACCCGGCACAGACAGCACGCGCACCTTCTCCGCATACTTTTCGCCAAAGAGAGCCATCGCGCCCGACTGCATCGCTTCTTCCAGCGAGAGGATGTCTGTCTGCACACGCTCGTTGCGAATAATATGGTAATTGACCAGCCGCTCAATCTCCGCGATCTCTTCGCGCGTGAGCGGTTGAAAGTGCGAGAAGTCAAAGCGCAGGTAATTAGGCGCGACGACTGAGCCAGCCTGCTTGACATGCACGCCCAAAACTTCGCGCAAAGCTGCGTGCATTAAATGCGTCGCCGTGTGATTGCGGCGCGTGGCATCACGTTTTTCCGCATCAACATCTGCCGTCACTTCATCGCCGACGCGCAAGCTTCCGCGCTCGACCGTGACGCGATGCACTACAAGTCCGCCGGCGGGCGAAACAGCATCGTTGACAGCGGCGTGCGTGTTGCCATTGGCAAACGTGCCTGTGTCGCCGACCTGACCACCCGACTCTGCGTAGAAAGGCGTGCGATCCAGAATGGCTTCGCCTTCTTCGCCCTCGTTTAACTCGTTGACCTCTTCGTCACCTTTGACGAGCGCGACGACGCGCGCACCGTCCAGCCTCGTGCCTTCGTATCCTGTAAATTCGCTCTGCCCGGCGCGCTCTGCAATTTGTGCGTAGACAGGCTTGGCTTTACTGCGTCCTGCATCCTGATCGCGCACGCTGGCCTGTTGAATCTCGCGCAATGCAGCATCGAAAGATTTATTAAATGCGTCTTCTTCAACTTCAAAGCCGCGCTCTTCCAATCCGACGCGAACTAAATCGCGCGGCGTGCCGAAAGTATCGTAAAGACGCGCGAGGTCTTTGTAATCCGGCATCGTGTTTTCGGCAAGGGTTGAAAAGAGCGCGTCAAGCTTTTGTAATCCGATGGTGAGAGTCGAGCTAAAGCGGTCTTCTTCCAACCTCACCATACGCTCGATAAACTCTCTTGAAGCTTCAAGCTCTGGATAAGCTTCGCGCATCTGTTCGGTGACGAAGTCAGTCACTTTGTAGAAGAACGAATCTTCAAGCTGAAGCGCGTGACGGCCATGATAAATCGCGCGGCGCATGATTTTGCGCAGGACATAATTGCGGCCTTCGTTACCCGGCATGATGCCGTCTGCAATGGCGAAAGCGGTCGTGCGCGCGTGGTCTGCGATGACGCGCATGGCAAAGCCTTCGGGCGAATCAGGCTCGTAGTGCCTGTCAGCCAGCTTTGCCGTGTGCTCTACAATCGGGCGAATCAAATCCGTGTCGTAATTCGTCTTGACGCCTTGCATGACCGCTGCGATGCGTTCGAGTCCCGCGCCCGTGTCAACCGAAGGCTTCGGCAGCGGTGCTTGCACGATCTCACCTGCATCGTTCTTGCTTCGCTCGTACTGCATAAAGACGAGATTCCAGATTTCCATCGTCGTGTCGCCGGGGCCGTTGACGAACTCCGCGCGATTCTTCGCGGGGTCGGACGGGTCTTCGCCCATGTAATAATGAATCTCGCTGCAAGGGCCGCACGGCCCCGTGTCGCCCATCTGCCAGAAATTATCTTTGCGCCCGAAGCGCAGGATGCGTTCTTTCGGCGCGCCGACTTGTTCCCACAAGCTTTCGGCTTCAACGTCTGCGGGGACTTCCTCATCGCCTTCGTAAACTGTGAACCACAAACGC
>JACMLC010000017.1 GCA_014379795.1 Pyrinomonadaceae bacterium | reverse complement strand
TTCAGTTCAAGCGTGAACTGCTTGCCGCCTTTCTCAAAGACAAACGGCGCGCTTTCCATCTCTTTGATGATGCCGAAAGTGTGCAGGGCTTCAGGCATCATGACCGCCATCGGCGCAAAAGCTTTGATGCCCATCTCGTTATCATGAAAAACCAGCTCGCCCGCGGCACGCAGCGCGGCTTCGGCGGTGGCGTTTCCGATCTTGATCACGCGCCCACCCACCGCGTCAGCATATTTGGGGTCGGCGGTTTGCACGAACAGACCGTCTTTGTAGTGATAGAGCGTCAAGGGGTATGAGCGAAAATTGATCTTCGGGTCAAAGGGAATGCCCTGAATGCCCGTATGTCCATCGCCCACCATCGCGACGATGCGCGCTAACTCGACTATGACCTGATGCCTTGCGAGCGTCGGGATGCGTTCGTCCAAACGCTTGACGGCCATTTCAAACTGCTCGCGCGTCATCGTGTGAAAAAGATTCTTGTGCCTGCGCGGCATCTCTTCCGCCAGATAGCGCAAGTCCTGACGCCACTTCTCGACCTCCGCCGGACTCAGCGCGGCGACTGCGTGATTATTGCTCTGCGCCACGAGCGGCGCACTCAAGAGCAACATGGAAAAGACTGCACAGGATAGAAGCTTGATTAGTTTTTTCATTTTCATTTCACCTCAAGAATCCCAAAGAATGGCTGGATGTCCGGGCCGGACACACGACTGCTGTTAATTTCGCTCTGAATGGTAAACACCACCGGCTATAATTATGTGGCAAAAATTAACAAGCTTTATTTGGAATCGAAATGAAGGCGAGAGCAAAGGCTCTGAACAGATGTTCTAAGTTAACGTCAGTTAAACGTAAGTAGGATGAGACGACTAGCCCGCGTTAGCGGGCGACAGCATGTAGCCCCATGCGCCAGCATGGGGACACTCAGCATCCAGCAACCCCAGAGCCTGCGTAGCTGGCGACAGATACTCTGCGGTATCAAATCTCTGCCGCCTGCTACGCAGGCTCAACCAATGTCTGGCATCATCATTCCCCATGCTGACGCATGGGGCTACACGCTGCCGCCTGCTACGCAGGCTCTTTGAATGAATTACCTCGAACTGACGTTAAAATTAGCTTTGAGCAGGGCGGAGCAGTTCTTGGGGTGCGCCTTCGCCTTCGACCCAGACTTCGCCGTCTTCGTAAAACTCTTTTTTCCAGATGGGGACGGTGTGTTTGAGTTCACGGATTGCCCACTCGCAGGCTTCAAAGGCGGCGCGGCGGTGGGGCGCGCTGGCGGAGATGACGACGCTGGTCTCGCCGATTTCGAGGCGTCCGGTGCGGTGGACGATGCCGAGGTGCGAGATGTCGAAGAGCGTGTGCGCCTGCTCGCAGAGACGTTTCATCTCACTCAAGGCCATCGGCGCGTAGGCTTCATAAACCAGATAGAGAGTCTTGCGCCCGCGCGTCCATTCGCGGACGTAGCCGTCGAGCGTGACGGTTGCGCCGCATTCGTGTGGCACGACGCGGCGCGCGACGCTGGCGACATCAATCGGCTCTGTCGTTAGCTCGAAAAAATCGAGACTCTGGTTAGAAGCTCCGCTTTCATCTTCCGCGCCGCCGCTAACGGGCGGAAAGATTGCCAACTCGTCGCCCGCGCGCACTTCCGAGTCGCCCGGCAGGTATTCCTGATTTACTGCCAAGAGCAAGGAACGCCCGAAGCGTTCGCGCAAGGCCGGATAAGCGGCCAGCACTTCTGCGAACGCGCTGTGGGCGGTCGCGGGAGCATGAAGGTCAAGCTGTACTTCATCGCTTCCCGCGCTCTCGCGCGCCGCGCCGAAAAAGAGGACGCGCACGGTGATGATGCGCGTCTGATTGGCCTGCCTCCCGGTTTGTGTGTCGCTGCCGGTCATTCGTAATTTATTTTCCTGCCGCTGTGCCCGTTGCCTTTGGCGATGTCGTGGATGCGTGCGCGCTCTTCGTAGTCACTGACGGCGCGTGCCAGCAGGTCGCGCAGGCGCTTCAGTCTCTCTGAGGTGTGGCGCAGCTCAAGCAATTCCTGCTTGACCTCCGAGTCCATCTCCATCGCCGCCGCGACGAGAAAAGAGAGATGCTCCGGCTCAGTCTCAGGCAGGTCAGGCAAAGCCGCGCGCTCGTCGTTAATGACGCGCACGGCACGCGCGATTCTGAGAAAGAGTTCGGAGACTTGCTGCGCGCGCTCTTCAAGCAGCGCGGCATCCTCTTCCTCGTCCTCAAAAAAAGAGATTTTACCGATGAGGTATGGAGCATCCCTCTCGACGTAAGCTTCGACCGTGTAGCGTATCAATCCGATGGTCAGGATGTTCGAGCGGCCATCCTCCAACGATTGCATTTCCCTGACCTCCGCGACGCAACCCGTGTGGCCGACGGGCGGAAAGTCCAGCGCAGAGACGCTCTGGTCAAAGTAAGATAGCCCGAACAAATTGCCCGTCACACGAATGTCCGCAAGCATCTGCCTGTAACGCGGCTCGAAGATGTGCAAAGGCAAAGGCGTGCCCGGAAACAGCACGGCTGCCAGCGGAAACAACGGCAGCTCGCGCACCCCGCGAACTCTGTCTAAGGCTTCACTCATATCAGAGTAGTGATGAGTGATAAGTGATAAGTGATAAGAAAGAGCTTTTGCTTTTATCTCATCACTTATCACTTATCACTCATCACTGCGTTAACAGCTTCGCGCGCGTAGTAAGTAATAATGATGTCCGCTCCGGCGCGTTTGATGCTCGTCAGTGTTTCGAGCATCACGCGCCGCTCGTCTATCCAGCCTTTCGCCGCCGCAGCTTTAATCA